>NZ_JBEXKC010000056.1:0-51632 GCF_040609475.1 Streptomyces sp. NPDC004667
GCGGGCGCCCTCGCCAACTCCGCGGAACAGCTCAAGGCCGCCCAGCAGGCCCGGACGCCGGTGCCGATCGGGCCCGGCCCGCGTGCCACGGCCTCCGCCGCCGCCGGGCACTCCGGCGCCGATTCCGCGACCGGCTGGGTCCGCCCGCCCGCGGGCACTCCGGCCGCCGCCCCGCAGGCGCCCGCCTCCTCGGCCTCGGTGCCGGCCCCCGGACCGTCCCCGGACAGCGGCCGCTGGCGCCCGTGGCGCTTCCGCATGTCCAACGAGGTGTGGGGCACCCCGACCGTCGCGGGCGACCTGCTCTACGTCACCTCCTTCGAGGTGCACGCCCTGGACGTCGGCAGCGGCCGACGGCAGTTCAAGACGCGCGACGTCGCCTGGTCCATGGCCGTGGCCGACGGCCGCATCCACGCCTCCGACGGCCCCTCCCTCTACGCCCTTGACGCCACCGACGGCTCCGAGCGGTGGCGGCTGTCCACCGACGCCTGGGTGTACGCCCTGCGCGCCGAGCGGGGCACCGTCATCACCGCCACGCGCGGCGGCGGCGTACAGGGCTGGGAGGCCTCCAACGGCCAGAAGCTGTGGGAGCTGACCGGCGCGCAGTCCGACTTCGAGACCCCGGAGGCGGCCCCCGTCCTGCAGGACGGGACCGTCTACGTCTGGCAGGACGCCCGGCTGCGCGCCCTCGACGCCCGCTCTGGCCAGGAGGCCTGGTCCTACCCGGTCGGCGACGCGGCCTCCTGCGGCAACGTCCCCGTCCGCGTCGCCCCGGCCCCCGACGGCAACGTCTACGTCAGCGCCGGTACCCGCGTCCTGTCCGTCGACCGGGCGTCGGGCCGGGTCCGCTGGCACTTCGAGGCCCCGGCCGTCTTCCTGGCGCCCCCGGCCTTCGCCCCCGGCCCGGCCGTCACGGGCGGCGGGGTCTACCTCGCCGACTACCTGGGCACCGTCTACGCCCTGGACGCCGCCACCGGCAAGGACCGCTGGCGCATCGCCACCGAGCCGCGCCCGGCGGCGGACCCGGTGCTGGTCGCGGCGGGCAACGTGCACCTGGGCGCGGGCAGCGCCCTGTACACCCTCGACGCGGTCACCGGCACCCCGAAGTGGCGGTTCGCGGCGGGCGGCGAGATCACCGGTTCCCCGGCGGTCGCGGACGGCCGGGTCCACTTCGGCTCCGCCGACCACTGCCTCTACACCCTGGACGCGGCGGGCGGCCAGCTCCGCTGGAAGCTGGCCACGGGCGGCGAGATCACCGGTGCGCCGGTGGCGGAGGCGGGCGTGGTGTACGCGTGCAGCAAGGACCGCTGCGTGTACGCCCTGGACGCGGCCAAGGGCACGGGTACCCGTACGTCCTCCTGACCTCGTCGGCGTCGCCTTACGCGGTCCGCGTAAGGCGACGCGACCCCCTCCAGGTAGCGCAGGGCACCAGGAGTGACAGGATGGACCCCATGAGCAACGTCTTCTTCGACATCACCATCAACGGCGCCCCGGCCGGCCGCATCGTCTTCAACCTGTTCGACGATGTCGTCCCGCAGACCGCGCGCAACTTCCGCGAGCTGGCCACCGGCCAGAACGGCTTCGGCTACGCCGGCTCCGGCTTCCACCGCATCATCCCGCAGTTCATGCTGCAGGGTGGCGACTTCACCAACCACAACGGCACCGGCGGCAAGAGCATCTACGGCGAGAAGTTCGCCGACGAGAACTTCGAGCTGAAGCACGACCGCCCGTACCTGCTGTCGATGGCGAACGCCGGCCGCAACACCAACGGCTCGCAGTTCTTCATCACCACCGTCGTCACCCCGTGGCTCGACGGCAAGCACGTCGTCTTCGGCGAGGTCGTCGAGGGCCAGGCCCTGGTCGACCAGATCGAGGCCCTGGGCTCCCAGTCCGGCGCCCCCAAGGGCAAGGTCGAGATCTCGGCCTCCGGCGCCGTCGACGCCGCCTGACCCACCCCTTCCCCGGCCGGCCCCGCCCCCCTTCACCGGGGGGCCGGGGCCGCCGCCGTTTCAGGGGGTGCTGCGGGCCGGTCCGCAGCTGCCGACCTCCCGGCATCCGGTCGTGGTCACCGTCCCTTCACGGACAGCTCGGCCCAGACCTGTTTGCCGGGACCCCCACGGGCCGCGACGGCCCAACGGTCGGCGACGGCCGCCACCAGAAACAGCCCCCGCCCACCGTCCGCGTCGGGCTCCGGCACTCTGGCACGCGGTTGTCCGGCGCACGCGTCGTGGACCTCGATCCGCACCCCGTTGCTCCGCCGCACGTACCGGGTCTCGATCTCCCGGTCCCGGGGTGCGGCGGCGTGCCGTACCGCGTTGGTGAGCAGCTCGGACGCCACCAGCAGCGCGTCCCCCTCCAGTTCGGTGAGCCCCCAGGCGGTCAGAGCCTTGCGGAGTTCGGCCCGTGCCAGCGGTACGCACCGCGTCTCGCGCCGCCATCGCCGTACCACCTCGACGTGGCCCACCGGTAAACCGATAAAATTCTCCATGCTGACGCTCCTTCGAAGCGCTGGCCATGCCCCCGGACCGTTGGCGCGGTCGCGGGGGTTTGTGTGTGCATCGAGAGATTGGACCGGTGGACCGGTCCAGTCAACCCCCCTGGCCCATCGCATAGTTGTCCGTGCGCTCCCACAGGCCCTCCGGGGTGACGCCTTCCTCGCAGACCAGGACCCCTCCGGCCGCGTCATGGGCGGTGTGCAGGACCACCGCGACGGCGCAGGGGCGTTTCACCTGAAGGAGTTCCGCCTCCGCGGTCGTCGCCAGGCGCACCGACGTCACATCGGTCCCGCTGACCGGCAGCCGTCCCGTGGTGCGGCGGACGTAGTGCGTCGTGCCTTCGGCGATCGGCCCGTTCTGGTGCAGGCGCGGGCACGCGTCCGCGATCTCCGGCGGGAACCAGGCGACCACGTGCGAGAGGGGCCCGCCCTCCTCCGTGAGCACCAGCCGGGCCCGGTGGAGGGCCCGCAGGCCCGGTGCCAGGTCGAGGGCATCGGCGATGTGGGACGGGGGCACCAGCATCTCCGGGGTGCCGAGACGGTGGTACGGGGCCGCTCCGCGGAGCCGGCCGGTTCCCACGCCCCGGCCGCCCGCAGGCCGGGCGAGCGGCGCCTGCGTCACGGCGAACCCCCGGCCCTGGTGGGGCACCACCAGCCCGTCCGCTCTCAGCACCTCCATCGCCTTGATGGCCGTCGCCCGCGAGACCGCCCACTGCTCGCACAGGTCACGGCTGGAGGGGAGGAGGTCGCCGGGGCCGAACTCGCCGTCGGCGACCCGGCGGCGCAGGCTGTCCGCGATCTGCTCGTACTTCAGAACTGGCATGTGTGTTCCTCGATGCGAAGGGCCAACCGGTTGACCGGTCAGGCTAGGGGGTACCGCGCCGGGCGGCCAGCGTCGAGAATCGGGGCATGCCTCCCTACTCCGTTGGCCCAGAGATCATCGCCTTCTACAGCGAGACGATCGACGAATCCGACCGGCTGAGCACCAGCGCGGACGGAGTGCTCGAAATGGTCCGTACCCAAGAGCTGCTGAGGCGTCATCTTCCCGCCGCGCCCGCCCGGATCATCGACATCGGGGCGGGCCCCGGCGCGCACGCCCGGTGGCTGGCCGAGGACGGGTACGCCGTCGACCTCGTCGACCCGGTACCGCGGCACGTCGAGGAGGCCAGGGCCGCGGGGCTGCGCAGCGTCATCGGCGACGCCCGCGCGCTGACGGCCGAGGACGACACCTACGACGTCGCGCTCGTGCTGGGCCCGCTCTACCACCTGATCGACCACGGCGACCGGATCCGGGCGCTGCGCGAGGCCGCCCGCGTCGTCCGTCCCGGCGGTGTCGTCGCGGCCGCCGCCATCGGGCGGTACGCGTCCCTCTTCGAGCACGTCGCCACCACCAGGCTGGCGATCGGCGCGGTGCGGGACGCCGTCGCCGACGTCCTCGTCAGCGGGGTCCACGAAGCGGGCCGCAAGGGCTTCACCAGTGCCTACTTCCACACCGGCGAGAGCCTGCACGGGGAGATGCGGGAGGCCGGTCTCCGCACGCCGGTCGTGTACGGGGTCGAGGGTCCGGCCTGGTCCGCGCTGAAGGCGGCCGAACAGCACAGCGGGGAGGGGCTGGCGGAATCGAGGCTGTTCGAGGCCGCCCTGGCCGCGGCCCGACTGGCCGAGCCGCACCCCGACCTGCTCGCCGCGAGCTCGCACATGCTCGCCGTGGCCACGGTGCCGTAGCCGTAGCCGTTACGGGGTGCTGCGGGCCGATTCCACGCGGGTGCGCAGGGCCTCGTTCATCGTCGTGAGGTTGCGGGCGGTGGCGTTCAGGGCCTTGGTGCGGAAGGGGACGAGCAGGCCGCGGAAGCGTTCGCCGTGTTCCAGACGGGTGGTGCGGTTCGGGCCCTCGGCGAGGCGGAGGTAGTGCTGGCGGTCGAAGAGCCCGCGGACCGGGAGGCGGTGGGCCCAGCGGAACTCGACGTTGCGCGCGACCAGCAGGACGGTCGGGCGGAAGGTGGCCGGCCTCCCCGATTCCGGGTACGCCGTCAGCTCCAGCCGGGTGCCGGGCACCACCTCGCCGACGGCCTGGCGGATGTAAGGGTTCCAGACGCAGTAGCGGGGCAGGTCGATCAGCGTCGCCCAGACCTCTTCGGGCGTCGCGTCAATGATGATCTCGGTGGCGATGGTGCGCACTGGTGCCGTGCTCCTCGTGGTGGTCGTGTGCTCACCGAAGGGACGCGGGGAAGTGGGGGTGCCGCCGGGTTCGGGTGTCCCGGGATGGAACCACGGTTCAGGGGGTCGTGAGGTGCGTCCCGGGGACGTCTTCGCTGGTGGCGCAGAGAGTGAGGTAGGGCATTCCGGTTGTCGGGCGGTGTGTGCCGATACGTCGGGCGGGCGTTCGAGCCGGTCGGGGCCGGGCTTGATAGCGTGACCCGCCATCGGTCTCAGGGGGAGGGGTCACGCCATGCTGGCTGGAACGGGACGTCGCATCAGATTCGGCACGGTGCTCGCGGTGGTGGTCCTGAGCCTGACCGGGTTCTCGACCCATGGCGGGAGCAGCGGCAACAGCGGGGGCGGCTGCTCCAGCTCGAAGAGCTCCGGCACGGGCAAGAGCAGCGGCAAGAGCAGCAGTAAGACCAGCGGCAAGAAGAGCTCCGGCAGCGGCGGCACCGACGCCGCCCCGGCCGCCTCGGCCTCGCCCACCGGAGCCCCCGCCACCACCACCCTGATCTCCTGCGGTGACGTGACCCAGCCGTCCACCACCATCGAGGTGACCTCCCTCCTCGACCGGGCCGCCACCTTCGAGGTGTCCATGTACCGCGAGGAAGCGGGCGGAGCCGTCATCGAGACGGCCACCGGCAGGGTCACCCTGAACGCCCGCGGGACCGGCAGGACGGTCATCGCCATGAAGGACCGGGCCCGGGCCGGCGCCGTGGCGGCGTGCCGGATCAGCTCCGTGCACGTGGTCGCGGACGCGAGTGCCACGCCCGGCCCCACACCCACCTCCGCGCCCGGCCCGGTCAAGCCCGGCTCCAAGGCCACCCCGAAGACCGGCCCGAAGGCCACGGGCAAGGCCGCCGCCACGCCCCGCCCCTGATCAGCGCAGGCGGAACCCCGCCCCCGCCCGCCGGGACCCGAAGAGCTCGGCCTGCCGCTCCGGCGACAGGTTCCCCAGGGCGATCAGCGCCGACGCCTGGTCCAGGGCCTGCGCCAGCGCGGCCCGCTTCGCCGACCACAGCGCCCGCACCGTCCCCTGCACGGCCTCCGTCGGGAACCCGGCCAGCGTCCGCGCCGACCGCAGCGCCGCCTCCGGCAGCTCCCCCGGCTCCGCCAGCTCCGAGACGAGGCCGATCTCGTGGGCCCGCCGCGCGGAGAGCCGTTCCGCCGTGCCCATCAGGGACATCCGGGCGGCCTCCCCGAAGGGCATCCGCTGCGCCATGTACACGGCCTCGTAGGCGCTGACCATCCCGTAGGAGGTGTGCGGGTCGAAGTAGGTGGCCGTGGTGGAGGACACGATGAACTCCGCCTCGCCCAGCAGGTAGAAGGCCCCGCCGCAGGCCATGCCGTTGACCGCGGCGATCACCGGCTTCCACAGGTCGCAGGCCTTCGGCCCGATGCCGATCAGCGGGTCGTCCACCGAGTACGGGGAGGCGGGCTGCGGCACCCGCGCCGAGCGGTCGATCCCGGTGCAGAACGCGGCCGTCCCCGCACCGGTGAGCACCACCGCCCGTACGTCCTCGTCCGAACGGAACTCCCGCCACACCGCCACCAGTTCGGCCGCGGTGTCCAGGTCGATGGCGTTGTGCCGGTGCTCCCGGTCCAGGGTGACGACGGCCACCCCGGTCTCCTTCTCCCGCTCCACCCGCAGCGTCACGTCCTCTCCAGGATCCAGCGCGGCACGGTCACCCCGCCGATCTCGGCGAAGACGACCTGGACCCTGGCCCCGATGCGCAGCCGGGCCGGGTCCACCGAGTCCAGCGGCGCGTCGGCGGAGGTGACCAGGTTCCCGGCGAGCCGGATCCCGGGGTCCTCGGCGAGTTCCACGAGGACGACGTTGTACGGGGCCTGCGCGGCGTACGCGGGCAGCAGCGGGGGGTGCGGCCGTACGTAGGACCAGATCCGGCCCCGCCCGCTCATCGGGCGCCACTCGCTGTCGAAGGACTGGCAGTGCGGGCAGCAGGGGCGGGGCGGGAACCGCAGGCGGCCGCAGGCGGCGCAGGCCTGGATCCGCAGTTCGCCCCGGGCGGCGTACTCCCAGAAGGGGGCGCCGTCCTCGTCGGGGACGGGCAGGAGCAGCCCGTCGGCGGGCGCGGTCGTCGTCATGGTCGGCTCCTCAGGCTCGCAGCAGGATCGCGGACGTCGGGACACCCTCGCCCGCCGTCACCAGGCAGGTCGCGGCGTCCGGCACCTGGGCGGTGGAGATGCCGCGCAGCTGCTTGACGCCCTCGTTGATCAGGTTGAAGCCGTGCACGTACGCCTCGGAGAGGCCGCCGCCCCCGGTGTTGATCGGGAGCCGGCCGCCCATCTCCAGGGCGCCGCCCTCGGTGAAGGCCGCGCCCTCGCCGCGTCCGCAGAAGCCGTAGCCCTCCAGGGAGAGCGGGATCAGGGGGGTGAAGGCGTCGTAGATCTGGGCGACGTCCACGTCCTGGGGGCCGAAGTCGGCCTGCTTCCACAGGTGGCGGGCGGCGGTCCAGGCGGGGCCGGAGAGGGGGTCGTCGTTCCAGTAGTTGACCATCCCGTGGTGCTGGGCGGGCAGGCCCTGGGCGACGGAGTGCACGTAGACGGGCTTGCGCCGGCAGTCGCGGGCCCGCTCGGCGGAGACGATCACGCAGGCCAGGGCGCCGTCCGTCTCCAGGCAGTTGTCGAAGAGGCAGAGCGGTTCGCTGATCATGCGGGAGGTCATGTACATCTCGCGGGTCAGCGGGCGTTCGTACATCATCGCGGCCGGGTTCTCGTTGGCCCGGTTGCGGCAGGCCATCGCCACGTTGAAGAGGTGGTCGCGGGTGGCGCCGTACTCGTGCATGTAGCGGCGGGCCAGCATGCCGATCTCGTCGGCGGGGCGCAGCAGGCCGAAGGGGCGGGTCCACTGGCCGGGGGTGGGGAGCTGGACGGCGGTGTTCTTCCAGGGGCGGGGGCCGGAGCCGCGTTTGCGGGAGCGCCAGGCGACGCCGACGGTGGCCTGGCCGGTGGCGACGGCGGCGGCGAGGTGGCCGACGGTGGCGCAGGAGCCGCCGCCGCCGTAGCCGACCTTGGAGAAGAAGGTGACGTCGCCGGCGCCTATCGCCTTGGCGACCTCGACCTCGTCGGTCTCCTCCATGGTGTAGGAGGCGAAGGCGTCCACCTCGGCGGGGGCGATGCCGGCGTCGGCGAGCGCCGCGAGGATGGCGCGGCAGGCCAATTCCTTTTCGGACGCGGGCAGTTGTTTGGCAAAGGCGGTCTGGCCGATGCCGACGATTGCCGTAGCGTCCTTGAGCGTTGCCGCCATCGCCACCTCCGGGGTGTGCCAGTACTGACAGCCGCGAAGGCTACAGCTAATCTGACGGATAGTCAGCTACTGGGATCGCGGGGAGGGGCGGGCGATGGGCGAAGTCGCGGGCGCGGAGGGGTTCGGGCGGGGCGGGGGCACCGGAGCCAGGGCGGGGGCCGGGGCGGCGGCCGGGGCTGAAGTCGGGGCCGGTGGCCGGGGGGCCGGGGGCGCAGCCGGACCCGCAGCCGGGGCGGCGGCCGCAGGCTCGGGGGCGGCCGGGGAGGCGGGGGCGGCCGGGGACGCGGTCGCGGGCGACGCCGGGGCCGGATCCGTGACTGGGGGCGCCGACGGCGCCGGTGCTGATGCCGGGGCCGGGCCGGAAGCCGGGGGCGGTGGTCGGGGGCCAGAGGTCGCAGCCGGTGCCCAGGCCGGTGCTGCGGAGGCGGCCGGATCCGTGGCCGAGGGGTGTGCCGACGTCCCCGACCCCCGCGGCGACCTCCGCTGGGGCACCATCGCCGGCCTCGTCCGGGACGCCGCCGCCCGCTACGGCGACCGCGAAGCCGTCGTCGACGGACGCCTGCGCCTCGACTACCGGCAGCTCGGCGAACGGATCGAACACGCCGCCGCCGCCTGCCTCGCCGCCGGCGTCGAACCCGGCGACCGCGTCGCCGTCTGGGCGCCCAACACCCTCGACTGGATCGTCAGCGCCCTCGGCGCCGTCAGCGCGGGCGCGGTGCTCGTCCCCCTCAACACCCGCTTCAAGGGCGCCGAAGCCGCCCACGTGCTCCAGCGCAGCCGCGCCCGCCTGCTCTTCGTCACCGGCACCTTCCTCGGCACCTCCTACGTGGCCTCCCTGCGCCGCGCCGCCGCCGACGGCACCGGCACCGGACCCCTGCCCGGCCTGCCGCACCTGGAACAGGTCGTGGTCCTCGCCGACGACGCCCCCGAGTCCTTCCGCACCTGGAAGGACTTCCTCGCCGACGGCGACGCCGTCCCCGCCGAAGCCGTCCGCGCCCGCGCCGAGGCGATACCGTCCGACGCCCCCTCCGACATCATCTACACCTCCGGCACCACCGGCAGCCCCAAGGGCGCCGTCATCACCCACGCCCAGACCCTGCGCTGCTACGCCGTCTGGAGCGAACTCGCGGGCCTGCGCGAGGGCGACCGCTACCTCATCGTCAACCCGTTCTTCCACACCTTCGGCTACAAGGCCGGGATCATCGCCTGCCTGATGCGCGGCGCCACGATGGTCCCGCAGCCCGTCTTCAACGTGGACACCGTCCTCGCCAACGTCGCCGCCGAGCGGATCTCCGTACTCCCCGGCCCGCCCACCCTCCACCAGTCCCTCCTCGACCACCCCCAGCGCGACCACCACGACCTGTCGGCCCTGCGCCTGGTCGTCACCGGGGCCGCCGTCGTCCCCCTCCAGCTCGTCGAGCGGCTCCGCGCCGAACTGCACATCGCCACCGTGCTCACCGCCTACGGACTCTCCGAGGCCAGCGGCATCGTCACCATGTGCCGCCGGGGCGACCCGGCAGAGGTGGTCTCCGACACCTCCGGACGCCCCATCCCCGACACCCGCCTGCGGATCGCCGCCCCCGACGGGACCGCACGGCCCGACGGCACCCCCGGCGAGGTGTGGGTCAGCGGACACCACGTGATGCGGGGCTACTTCGAGGACCCGGACGGCACCGCCGGGGCCATCACCCCCGACGGCTGGCTGCGCACCGGCGACGTCGGCGTCCTCGACGCGGACGGCAACCTGCGCATCACCGACCGGATCAAGGACATGTTCATCGTCGGCGGCTTCAACGCCTACCCCGCCGAGATCGAGCAGCTCCTCGGTCTGCACCCGGACATCGCCGACGTCGCCGTCGTCGGCATCCCCGACCCCCGCCTCGGCGAGGTCGGCAAGGCGTACGCGGTGCGGCGCCCCGGCTCCACCCTCACCGCCGACGACCTGATCGCCTGGTCCCGCCGGGAGATGGCCAACTACAAGGTGCCGCGGGAGGTGGAATTCGTCGCCGGCCTCCCGCGCAACGCGAGCGGCAAGGTCCTCAAGACCGAGCTCAGGGCCCGCCGGTAGACCGCGACGGCGGTCCTACGGCCGGTGGAAGCGGACCTCGGGGAAGCCGGCCGACGGGCCGTCCAGCAGCGGGGCGTCCCTTCCCCGCAGGTGGGTGTCGAGGAACGCGGCCACGTAGCCGCGGGTGACGGTGTCGACGCGGTCGCCGTCCAGTGTCTGGAGGGGCCTGCCGAGCCGCTTGGCCAGCGGCGCCAGGTCGGTGAAGGAGAGGTGCTGGGTGTCGTCGACGCTCAGCCAGCGCTTCCAGCCGGTGAACTGCTTCCAGGTCGCGTCCCAGGTGCCGTCCTGGCCGCCGGGTACGTGGCCGGGGTTGCCCAGCATCAGGAGCGGCCGGTTCACGGGCGTCTCGTGGTCCGGGTAGCGGAAGTTGCCGTCGATGTTCACCCCCGCCTTGACCCGGGGGTCCTTCAGCATGGCCGGGACGGTGCTGAAACCGCCCGCCGAGTGCCCGACGACGGCGATCCGGCCGGGATCGAGGGACACGCCGCGGTCCCGGGCCGCCCGCTTCCCGGTCAGCTCGTCGATCACGAAGGAGATGTCGTCGGCGCGGACGGCGCCGACCTTCTCCAAGACCCTGTCCCGGTCCTCCAACCGGCACGCCACGCAGGAGGTCGTGTGCCCGTCGGGGAAGGTGATGCCGTCGGCCTCGTAGTTGTGCCCGATCCCCGCGACCGCGTAACCGCGGCTCGCCAGCTCCTCGGCCAGGCCCGTGAGGGTGGCGCGCGGCATGCCGAAGCCGGGCGACAGGATGACCAGGGGCAGCCCGCCGCGCACCCGCGCCGGCCGGGCGTCCTCGGTCGCGTGGGCCGCCACCTCGGTGAACAGGTCCTTCGGCAGGCCCAGTCCGGTGGATTCGGCGTACCGCTCGGACTCCCCGGACGTCATGTAGGGCGCGGGCGTGCCCGAGGGGGCGGTGGCCGGGTACCAGAGGGAGAGCATCAGTTCCCGCTTCTCCGTCGGCACCCAGGGGTCGGTCCGGCCCTCGTCCCTCAGGTGCAGGGTCGTCCTGCCGACCGGCCGCTGCCCCGAGGGCGCGGGCAACGTGAGGGCGTCCGCAGCCGGTTGCCCGGCCGGTTGCCCGGCCGGTTGCGCCGCCGGCCGCCCCGCCGGGGTGTCGGCGTGGGCGGCCGTGGTGCCGCACGTGCCCGCCAGCAAGGCGGCAACGGCCGCACCCATCAGTACCCTGCGTCGCATCGCGTGCTCTCCGTCCCTGTTCCGTGGAGTCCGGCCCGGTCCGGGCCGACACCTCGAACGCTAGGGCGGGCGGACGCGGCTGCCATCGGCCCGTGGATCTACGTCCGTACCGGCCGTACATCCCCGGGGTGACATCCCCGGGGCGGTTGTGGTGATCGCACCCGCGTTAGCCTGCACGGGTGAGCGCGAACCAGCCGGTTGTCCGATTCCCCCAAGGTCCCCGGGCCCGGCTGTGGGCGGTGGCCGGGACCGTCGCCGCCCTCGCCGTGGTCCTGCTCCTGGCCCTCCTGCCCGACCCGCCCGCCGGCCCGGACGGCCAGGGCGACGGCGGCGACGGCGGCGGGGGAGGCCGCCGCGGGCTGACCGCCGCCGTGTCCGCGCCCTTCAGCGCCTTCACCGAGGGCTACGACTGCTACCGCATCCCCACCCTCACCACCACCAAGGACGGCACCCTGCTGGCCATCGCCGAGGCCCGCACCGCGAGTTGCAACGACATCGGCGACATCGACCTCGTCATGAAGCGCTCCACCGACGAAGGCCGCACCTGGGGCCCGATGGAGGTCCTCCGCGGCACCGGCGACCCCGGCGCCTACGGCAACCCCGCCCCGGTCGTCGACTCCGCCTCCGGCCGGATCTCCCTCCTCTACGCCTACAGCACCTGGGCCCCCGACGCCGCAGGCAACCGCGTCCGCGGCCCCCGCGAACTGCGCCTGGCCCACAGCACCGACGACGGCGTCCACTGGAGCACCGAACCCAACCCGCAGCCCCAGCTCAAGGGCGCCGACTGGGCCTGGGTCTCGGTCGGCCCCGGGCACGGCATCCAGCTCACCCCGACCCGCCCCGACCGCCCCGGCCGGCTCGTCGTCGGCGCCGACTACCGCACCGAGTCCAACGAATCCGGAGCCCAGCTCCTCTACAGCGACGACGGCGGCCTCACCTGGCAGGCCGGCGCCCGCTGGGGCGCCCCCGAGGGCACCCCCGCCCCCAACGAACCCGCCCTCACCCAGCTCCCCGACGGCCGGATCTACGTCAACGCCCGCTCCACCGCCACCTGCGGCACCGACGACCACCGCATCGCCGCCCTCGTCGACGACGCCGCCGCCCCCGCCTTCCCCGCCCCCGGCTTCCAACCCGTCACCGGGCTGATCGCACCGCCCGCCTCCGGCTCCCTCCTCCAACTGCCCGGCGGCCCCCTCCTGCTGTCGGCACCCAGCCGCCCCGGCGCCGAGTTCTCCGACCGCTGGACCCTGGCCGTACGCACCTCCGAGGACGGCGGACGCACCTGGTCCAAGAACGGCGCCGTCGTCCTGCGCGAACGCGCCGGCTACTCCGACATGGCCGTCCTGCCCGGCGACCGGATCGGCATGCTCTACGAGACCGCCAACGGCACCCCGCACGGCTACATCAAGTTCACCGCCTTCGGCCCCCGGGAACTGCGCGCCGCCGCCGAGGACCTCACCCCCCGCCGCACCGCCGACACCAGCGCCGGCCACCACGACGCCGTCGTCCACGGCGCGCCCCGCCTCGGCAACCGGCCCGACGGCGGCAAGACCATGCGTTTCGACGGCAAGGACGACTTCCTGCGCCTGACCGACTGCCCGGACGCACTGCGCGTGGGCGACGGGGACTTCGCCGTCGCCACCTGGGTCAAGTACAAGACCCGCGGCCAGGACCGGGAGAGCGGCCTGCGCCAGCCGCTGCTGTGGGCCTACGGCCAGGGCCCGGCCGCCAAGCAGTTCCGCATCGAGGCCGACCCGGAGACCGGCCGCCTCGAAGCCACCGTCAACGACGGGACGGGTCCCGTCTCCGTGGCCACCGCGACCCGGACCGACGACGACGCCTGGCACCACGTGGTCTTCCAGCGCGCGGGCGACCGCCTCGAACTGTCCGTGGACGGCGCACGGGCCGCCACCGCGCCACTGGGCCCCGGCCGGCCCGACTTCCGGCCCACCGGAGCCTTCACGATCCACATCGGCACGCAGCCCGACTACAAGGCCTTCTACGCGGGCGCCCTGGACGACGTACGGATCTACGGGCGGGCCCTGTCCGGCAACGACACGGCCCGGCTGCGCGACGGCAGCGACGTCACCGACCAGGAACGGGTCCGGCTCGCCTTCGACGGGATCCGCTGATCAGCCGGCCGCGCCGGGCTTGCGGGCCAGCAGCAGCCGCCACCGCGGGCTGCCGTCCTCCCGGTACCCGAAGTGCTCCAGCGGGACCGTCTCCACACCGAAGCCCGCCGCCGCCAGGTCCGCGCGGACGGGGCCCAGCGCGAAGGTGCGGTAGTACATGACGAAGGGCGGCCGCCACACGGCGTTGCGCACCCGCATCGCCGCGTCGAACCCGGCCACCGCCCACCACAGGGGTGAGGAGAGCGGGATCGGGGCGCCCACGGGGAAGGCGAAGACCCCGCCGGGCCGCAGCGCCCGGTACACGCCCTCGAAGAGGGCGGGCCGCTCGGCCGGCAGGAAGTGCCCGAAGGCCCCGAAGCTCACCGCCAGGTCGTACGAGTCCGTGAGCGCCTCCGGCAGCGCCAGCGCGTCGCCCCGCAGGAGGTCCACCCCCTCGGGGTGCAGGCGTGCGGCCTCGGCGAGCATGCCCGTGCTGAGGTCGACCCCGGTGACCCGCTCCCGGCACAGGCGGCGCAGCATCGGCAGGCCCGCGCCGGTGCCGCAGCACAGGTCGAGCCCGTCGGAGAAGGAACCCTCCCGCTGGGCGAGGGCCTCCTCGACGGCGTCGAGCATCCGCTCCGGGGTGCGGAACGGGGTGTGGTCGAACTTCGGGGCGAGCAGGTCGTAGCCGTGCTCGACGGAGGAGAGGGCCTGGACGGCCAGTTCGCGCAGGCTCGGGCCCTGGGAGGTGAACACACGGCCAGCGTAGTCACCGGCGGGCTGCGGGGGCCGGTTTCCGAGAGGGTCCGCCGCCCCGGAAGCGCCGTTCCGCTGCCGCGCGGCAGGGATCACCCCCTCCGGGCCGGACCCCGCCCGGACGCGGGCGTGCGACGGCCGCGGTGGTCCCCCTCCTGGCCACCGCGGCCGCCGTTCCCCCGTGTTGCTCCCCCGTACGTCTTCCCCCGTACGTCTTCCCCCGCGGGTCCCCCGTACGTCCCCCGTACGTTCCCCCGGGGGAGGATCCCCCGTACGTTTCCCCCGTACTTCCCCCGTACGTCCCGCGAGCGGCCCCCGTACGTTCCCCCTGTACGCCCGCCCGCGGGTCCCCCGTACGTTTCCCCCGTACGTCGTGCCGTGCTGCCCGAAGGGCGCTGGTGCTACGGGAGGGAGCCGGACGCGTGGTTGTCCAGCGTCAGGATCTCCTCGTCCGAGGCGTGGTTGTCGAGCGGCTTCTCGCCCGGCTGCTTCGGGGCCGGAGGGTCGATCGGATCCAGCGGATTGATCCCGACGCCCGAAGCGTGGTTGTCGAGCGGTCTGATGTCGCCGTCGAGCGGCAGGCTGTTCTCGTTCGTCGTCATCGGATCTCCTGATGGATGAGTCGGGCCCGTTCGGCGATTCCCCCGCGGACCGCCGAACGGGTAGTCCTCCAGCCGGCCCGGGCGTCCCCCCGACGCACCGGGTCGATGCGTCCATCATGGCGGGTGGCGATAAACGAACGATGAACGCGGCCGTCCATCAGGCCCGGCTCCGGGCCGGTTCCGGCCCGGGACCCGCATCCACCCCCGTTAGGCGGCCAGTTCCGCCGCCAGCAGCGCCTGCACCTCGGCCAGTTCGGACGAACCCAGCTGCGTGAACACCGTCTCCGCGTCCCGCCAGCAGGCCTGCGCCCGGTCCGGCTGGCCGAGCCGCCGCAACGCCTTGCCCAGCACGGTCAGCACCGTCGCCCGGCGCCACTCCCCGCCGATCCCGCGCAGCGCGATCGCCTGCTCGGCGTGCTTGGCGGCCAGGGTGGGCCGCCGGGCCGCCAGGTGCGCCTCGGCGAGCCGGAAGTGCGTCACGCCCTCCCACAGGGGCTGGCGGTTGTCGTGGAACAGCGACAGCGCCTCCCCGAGCTGGGTCAGCGCCTCGCGCAGCCGTCCGGCCTGGGTCAGCGCGATGCCCAGCGCGTAGCGGCCGTTGGCCAGGCGCAGGGTCAGGCCCATCCGGTCGTAGATGGCGATGCCCTGCTGCGCCAGGTCGATGGCGCTGGGCAGGCGGCCCAGCTCGACGTGGATCCGGGACAGGTTGCACAGGGCGCTGGCCTCGCCGATGACGTTCGCGTCGGCCCGGAAGTTCTCGATGGCCTCCAGCAGGTAGCGCTCGCCGTCGCGGTGCCGGCCCTGGTAGAGGGCGATGATCCCGCGGTCGTTGGGCGCCCAGCAGCTGGGCAGCGGGTCGCCCGCCTCGCGGGCCAGGTCCATGGCCTGGCGGGCCTCCTCGTCGCCCTCGGTGAAGCGGCCCGCGACGAGGTGGACCATGGTGAGGGTGGTCCGGGCGCGGCCCTCGGCCCGCGGGTCCTTCGCCGCACGCGCGGCCTCGCGCAGGGTCAGCGCGGCGGACTCGTACTGCTTGGAGTTGGCTCCCGACTCGGCGAGGTCCTTGGCCGCCCACAGCAGGTCCACGGCCCGGCGCAGTGCGGCGGGCCGTCCGGCCGCCTGCCGTACGCAGGCCAGCAGCGGGTCGGCCTCGGCGAACAGCCAGTCCAGGGCGGCGCGGGGCTCGGTCAGGACCAGGCCGGGGTGGCGGGTGGGGGAGAGGTGGGCCGGGAGCCGGTCGCCGGGACGCTCGACGGCGTACACCCGGGAGGCGGTGGCCAGGTAGAAGTCGAGGAGCCGGTCGAGGGCGGCGTCCTGCCCCTGGGAGGGCTGCTCGTCGCGCTCGGCGCAGGCACGCGCGTAGAGGCGGACGAGGTCGTGGAAGCGGTAGCGGCCGGGCGCGGCCGATTCGAGGAGGGAGCAGTCGACTAAAGCTTCGAGGAGGTCCTCGGTGTCGTGCTCGGGCAGGTCGAGGACGGCGGCCGCGGCGGAGAGGGAGATGTCGGGGCCGTCGGCGAGGCCGAGGAGGCGGAACGCGCGCTGCTGGGCGGGCTCCAGCTGGCCGTAGCCCAGCTCGAAGGTGGCCTTGACGGCGAGGTCGCCGGCCTGGAGCTCGTCGAGGCGGCGGCGTTCGTCGGCGAGTTTGGCGGCGAGGACGGAGACGGTCCAGGTGCGGCGGGCGGCGAGCCGGGAGGCGGCGATGCGGATGGCGAGCGGGAGGAACCCGCAGGCGCCGACGACGTCGAGGGCGGCCTGGCGTTCGGCGCCGACCCGCTCGGCGCCGACGATGCGGGTGAACAGCTGCAGGGCCTCCTCGGGGCTCATCACGTCGAGGTCGACGAGATGGGCCCCGGCGAGGCCCGACATCCGGACCCGGCTGGTGACGAGGGCGGCGCAGCCCGCGGTGCCGGGCAGCAGCGGCCGGACCTGGGCGGCGTCGCGGGCGTTGTCGAGCAGCACCAGGACGCGGCGGCCGTCGAGGACCGTGCGGTAGAGGGCGGCCCGGTCGGCGGCCGAGTCGGGGATCGCGCTGTCGGGGGTGCCGAGGGCGCGCAGGAAGGAGCCGAGGACGGCCTCGGGCTGCGCGGGGCGGGGGTCGGTGCCCTGGAGGTCGGCGTAGAGCTGGCCGTCCGGGAAGTGGGGCCGGGCCGCGTGCGCGACGTGCACGGCGAGGGTGGTCTTGCCGACACCGCCTATGCCCGCGAGCGCCGAGACGGCCATGACCTGGCCCTCCGCGCCGGCGAGGATCTCCCCGAGTTCGCTGACGAAGGGGGCGCGGCCGGTGAAGTCCGGGACGGTGGCGGGCAATTGCGCGGGCCTTACGGGTGCGGGTGCGGCGGCGGTGACGGGGGCCTCGGCGCGGGCGAGTTCGGTGTCCGCGTTCAGGATGCGCTGCTGGAGGGCGGAGAGTTCGGGCCGCGGGTCGACGCCGAGTTCGTCGGCGAGGAGGCGGCGGGTGTCGGCGTACACGGCGAGGGCCTCGGCCTGGCGGCCGCTGCGGTACAGGGCCAGCATCAAGAGCTCGCGCAGCCGCTCCCGCAGGGGGTGGGCGGCGGTGAGGGCGGTGAGCTCAGAGACGGCCTCGGCGTGGTGGCCGACCTCCAGGTCCAGGTCGAGGCGGGTCTCCAGCAGCTGGAGGCGCCATTCGGCGAGGCGGGTCCGCTCGGTGTCGGCGTGCGGGCCGGGGACTCCGGCGAGGGGTTCGCCGTCCCAGAGGTCCAGGGCGCGGGCGAGGAGGGTGCGGGCCAGGGCGCGGTCGCCGGCCGAGCGGGCCGTTTCCGCGTCGGCGGCGAGGCTGCGGGCGATGCCGAGGTCGAGGGCCTCCTGGTGGCGCAGCCGGATCGCGTAGCCGCCGGCGTCGCTGACGAGCAGCCCGGGGTGGAGCACCTTGCGCAGCCGGGAGGCGTACGTGCGGATGGTGGCCAGGGCCTGCGGGGGCGGGTCCTCGCCCCAGATGGCGTCGATCAGCTCGGGGGCGGTCGCGGTGCGGCCGTCGCGCAGCAGCAGTACGGCGAGCAGGGCGCGCTGCTGGGGGCTGCCGGAGGGCAGCGCCTCGGGGCCGCGCCAGGCGCGGACGGGGCCGAGTACGGCGAACCGGTTGTCGGCGGGGGAGGGCTCCGGGGTCCGTGGGGCGTGCGGGGGCTCCGCGGCGTGCGGGGGCTCCGTGGCGTGCGGGGCCGCGGGGGCCTGGGCCGGGCTCTCGGGAGGGGCGGGGGGCTCGGGGGCTGCGGGCACGTCGGCGGAGTTCCGGGACCGGGCTGCCTCGGGGTGGTTCCGCTGGTGCGGGATGGCCGGTATGCCGTCCATCTGTCGTCCCCCCTGCCTTCCGTCGGTTTAAGGGTCAGTCTGCCCTGTCTTGCGCGCACACGTCAGCCCGCAGCGGAGGCGGTCACTCCTCGTCACAACGGCGAGTGTGGGACAGGTAGCTGACGGTTCGTCAGATCAGCGCTACGGTGGAGGGCATGGAGACCTTCCCGAAGATCATCTCGGTGGACGACCACACGGTGGAGCCCCCTCACGTCTGGCGGGACCGGCTCCCGTCCAAATACCGAGACACCGGGCCCCGGATCGTCCGGGCCCCCCTCAAGGAAATGACCTTCCTCGGCGGGAAGTTCGCCCCCGTCATGGGGTCCAAGGGGGACGACGGACCGATCGGCGACTGGTGGGTGTACGAGGACCTGCACCGCCCGCTCACCCGCCTCGACACCGCGGTCGGGTACGACCGCGACGAGATCAAACTGGAAGTCATCACCTACGAGCAGATGCGCCCGGGCTCCTTCTCGGTTCCCGACCGCCTCGCCGACATGGACGTCAACCACGTCCAGTCCGCCCTCTGCTTCCCCACCTTCCCGCGCTTCTGCGGCCAGACCTTCACCGAGGCCAAGGACCGTGAGCTCGGACTGCTCGGGGTGCGGGCCTACAACGACTGGATGGTGGAGGAGTGGTGCGGCCCCGAGGCGCGGGGCCGGCTCATCCCGCTCACCCTCGTCCCCCTCTGGGACGCCCGCCTCGCCGCCGCCGAGGTCCGCCGCAACGCGGCGCGCGGGGTCCGGGCGGTCGCGTTCTCCGAGATACCGCCGCACCTGGGACTGCCCTCGATCCACACCGACGAGTGGGACCCCTTCCTCCGGGCCTGCGACGAGACCGGCACGGTCATCGCCATGCACATCGGCTCCTCGTCGCGCATGCCCTCCACCTCGGCGGACGCCCCGCCGGCCGTCGGATCCACCATCACCTTCGCCAACTGCTGCTTCTCGATGGTCGACTGGCTGATGAGCGGCAAGTTCGAACGCTTCCCGAACCTGAAGATCATGTACGCGGAGGGCCAGATCGGCTGGATCCCGTACATCCTGGAACGCGCCGACGTGGTCTGGGAGGAGAACCGGGGCTGGGGCGGCGTCGCCGACAAGGTCCACCGCCCGCCGTCGGAGCTCTTCGCCGAGCACGTCTTCGGCTGCTTCTTCGACGACGCGTTCGGCCTGCGGAACCTGGACGCGATCGGGGTCGGCAACGTCCTCTACGAGACCGACTACCCCCACTCGGACTCCACCTGGCCGAAGTCCCGGGAGGTGGGCGAGTCCCAGATGGGTCACCTGGCACCGGACGTGGTCGACCGGATCGTGCGCGGCAACGCGATCGACCTGCTGGGGCTCACGGGGGAGGGGCTCTGGGCGGGGGCGTGAGGGGGGTGGGGGTGGCTGGGGTGGCGGGGCTCCTGGGCAGCAGAAACGATATCTCTCGTGGTTGATCTTGATATCGTTTAAGTGTGGCGAGGGCAGCTCGCCCCGCGCCGAGGAGGTCCCGCATGGCCAGAACCGTGATCGATGTGGACGACGCCCTGCTGGCGGAGGCCGCCGAGCTCTTCGGGACGAAGACGAAGGTCGCCACCGTCAACGCGGCCCTTCAGGACGTCGTGAACCGGCGCAAGCGGGAGGCCTTCTTCAGCCGCCTCGCCGAGGGGCGGCTGCCGGACCTGACCGGTCCCGTCGAGCAGCCGGACACTCCGGCCGCATCCGCCGAGCCGCCCGCTCCGGCCGCACAGGACAAGGCGGCATGAGCACTCGCTTCCTCATCGACAAGTCCGCGCTCGCCCGCTACCCCAAGCCGACGGTCCGGAAGGTGCTCGACCCCCTGCACAATGCGGGCCTCCTGGCCCTGTGCGGTGTCATTGAGCTGGAGGTGCTCCACAGCGCCCGCGGGCGGGCCGAGGCCCAGGAGATCCGAGAGGAGCTCCGGGGCTTCGACTGGCTCCCCACCTACGACGAGGCGTGGGACCGGGCCGTCGAGGTCCAGAGCCTGCTCATCGAGGCCGGGACCTGGCGAGCGGTGTCCGTGCCGGACCTGGTCATCGCGGCGACCGCCGAGCTCCACGAGGCGACCGTGCTGCACTACGACGGCGACTACGACATGATCGCCAAGGTCACGGGCCAGCCGATGCGGTGGGTCGTGCCGCCGGGCGCGGCGGACTGACCTCCGGCCGGGCCGCTCAGGCGGTGGCGTTCCGCCCGGCCGTCACCGCCGGGCGGACGTGCTGGAGCAGCAGCTCCAGGAACCGCTCGGGGCGGCGCAGCGCCGCGAAGTGGCTCGCGCCCCCGATCAGCTCGAACGCCTTCACCGGCGCCTCGACCGCGTCGAAGAACTCCCGGGCGCGGGCGGCCGGCGTGATCACGTCCCGCTCGCCCTGGAAGACGAAGAACGGCATCTCGAAACGGGTCCCGTCGGCGAAGTCGTCGAAGTCCCCCGTCCCCTCGGTGACGGATTCCGAGAGGCCCTGCCCCTTGAAGTAGGCCTTCACCCGCCCGAGCGAGTACAGCGGCGACAGCCACAGCGAGCCCACGATCACCTTCTTCACGGTGTCCAGCGTCAGCGGGTCGCTGCCCGCGCACAGCTTGTCGTACGAGGACCGCTGCGACGGGGTCCACCGGCGGGGGTCGGACCCCATCGCCTCGACCGTGGCCACGTCCTTGGCCTTCCCCGTGGCCCGCAGCCGCTCCAGGGTGGCGTCGTAGGCGGAGGTGTCCCGGCCCGCCTCCTGGATGTTCTGGTCGGTGCCGACGTACGCGGAGTACAGCTCGGGGTGGTTGCGGGCCAGCCGCAGCCCGAACACCGTGCCGAAGGAGTTCGGCATCAGCACCACCCGCTCCACGCCCAGTCGCGCCAGGACGTGCCGGGTGACCTCGACGGCGTCCTCGTAGAGCCGCTCGAAGGTGACCTCCCCCTGACCGTCCGCGCCACCGTGCGCGAAGGTCAGCCCGGCGCCGCGCATGTCCCAGCGCACCAGGGTGAAGTGCTTCTCCCACGACCGGGTGCGGGCCCCGTAGGGCGAGTTGGCCGCGCCCGGCCCGCCGTGGATCTCCAGCAGGACGGGGTTGGCCCGGTCCTCGCCGCGCACCGAGATCCACTGCTCGATCCCGCCGATCCGGACGAAGCCCTGCTCGTCGATGCCACCCGGCGTCCCGATCCGCATCAGCCGGTCATGACCGCCCCGGCGCACGGCCCGATGGACGAAGAGCCCCACCACGGGCGCGGCGAGGGCGGCGGCGGTGATGGCGGTGGTGGTGGCGGTGTCGATCATTACTGTGTCCCCCGGATACGGTTTTGGCGTTGAGGGGGATCATACGTGAAGGCGGGGGGTTGTAAAGGGGGTTGGGGGGTGGCGGGACTCGACCTGGTCGGTATCAGGGAAGGGCTGGGGGTTTCCCGTCAGTCTCACTGTCCTTCCGTGTCGGGCCGGGCTGTCAAGGGCGCTCCCTTCGGTCGCGTCGCTTCGCGATGGCCTTCGGCCACCCTTGACAGCCCGTCCCGCCACGGAATGCCAAAGACTGTCGGGAAACCCCCAAAAGAACGGTCCACGGGTTCATGAGCGAGGGACGGGCAGATCAGGGATGTGCGAGCCGTCTCCGCCCAGTCCCGAGACTCCGGCCCGAATCCCTCATCGGCCCGAGCCCCGGGCCGTGCCAGACCGCCCGACATGATGACCAGGCCGTCCAGCGGGCCCCAGGCGCGTCAGATCGCTACGCGCTTCCCTCGGCTTGGCGTCCGGCGACCGTCCGGGGCTGGACATAGACCGCCCACGGCCCGTGGTTCTTGGTCTCTCACGCGAGCGCAGGTTGTCTGCCCCAGCGAGCGCGGACTGTTTGTTCCTTTTGGGGCGCTGGACGGGTCCTGGAGGGGCGCTGGTGCGCCCTGACGGACTCTGCGGACGACGAAGTCGTCGTCAGAGTCCGGCAAGACGTCTCTTGGGTGCGGGAAGGGCCCTTCGGGACCTCTTCGGCGCCCACCAGGGCCCATCGGCGGTCCTTCGGGACCCATCGGCGGTCGTTCGGGGCCCATCGGCGGTCCTCGGTGGCCCTTGGCGGCCTTTCTGGGTGCTTGGAGGGCCCTGCCGGTCGTCAGTCGCACGCCAACCACGCCAACCGGCCGTCTTGGGCGGCTTATGTCCAGCCCCGGACGGTCGCCGGACGCTATACCGAGTGAAGCGCGTAGCGATCCGGCGCGTATGCCGTCCTGATGTCATGGCCGGGCGGTCTGGTCGCCGTTTCGTGTGGTCTGGCGGCGCCCGGCCCGGGAACCGATGGAAATGGGCCCGTGTGTCGGGTCTGGCCAGGCGGGGAGGGGTCGAGGGTCGCTGAGGTGCCCGCTCCTCCCCTCGTTCCCCCGTGACCGTTCTTTTGGGGGTTTCCCGACAGTCTTTGGCATTCCGTGGCGGGACGGGCTGTCAAGGGTGGCCGAAGGCCATCGCGAAGCGACGCGACCGAAGGGAGCGCCCTTGACAGCCCGGCCCGACACGGAAGGACAGTGAGACTGACGGGAAACCCCCATACCCTCCCTGACACCGGCCAGGTCGAGTCCCGCCACCCCCCGACCCCGACCCCGACCCCGACCCCGACCCCGACCAACCGTGCGCCAGCCGGAGCCTGGAAGCCATACGCCATTAACCGGGCATTAAGACGCGCTTGCCAGTCTCCGGACATGCAGCACCGCCTCCGCCTGACGGCGGACACTTCCGACGCGCCTGTCCTCCCCCGTGCGCGGAAGAATGGAGACATGAGCCACAAGCCGAGCGCGAGCCCCGCGGGCCCCACCGAGGTCCCCGCCCAGCAGCCGTCCCGCAACGCCGCCACCACCGGCCCCGCCGATGCCGCGGCCCCCGCGTCGGCCCTCACCCGGCCGAGCGCCGCGCAGACACCCGCGCAGGCCAAGGCCGAGGCCCAGGCGCAGACGGCCCGGACGCGGGCGCGCCTCGGCTCCATAGCCGCGCACCGCCCCCACGCGGCGGACCTCGATCCCGACCTCGACGCCGATCTCGACGCCTACGAGGACAGGGACGACAGCGGCGAGCTGCCCGCGAACCGCTTCCTGGACCGCGAACGCAGCTGGCTCGCCTTCAACGAGCGCGTCCTCGAACTCGCCGAGGACCCGGCCACCCCGCTGCTGGAGCGCGCGAACTTCCTGGCGATCTTCGCGAGCAACCTCGACGAGTTCTTCATGGTCCGCGTCGCCGGCCTCAAGCGCCGCATCGCGACCGGCGTCGCCACCCGTTCGGCCTCGGGCCTCCAGCCCCGTGAGGTGCTGGACCTGATCTGGACCCGCTCGCGCGAGCTCATGGCCCGGCACGCCGCCTGCTACCAGCAGGACATCGCCCCGCAGCTCGCCGAGGAGGGCATCCACCTCATCCGGTGGCCCGACCTCACCGAGAAGGAGCAGGCCCGCCTCTTCACCCTGTTCCGCAACCAGATCTTCCCGGTGCTCACCCCGCTGGCCGTGGACCCCGCGCACCCGTTCCCGTACATCTCCGGCCTGTCCCTGAACCTGGCCGTCGTCGTGCGCAACCCCGTCAGCGGCCACCGCCACTTCGCCCGCGTCAAGGTCCCGCCGCTCCTGTCCCGCTTCCTGGAGGCCTCCCCGCAGCGCTACGTCCCGCTGGAGGACGTCATCGCCGCGCACCTGGAGGAGCTCTTCCCCGGCATGGAGGTGCTCGCGCACCACATGTTCCGCGTGACCCGCAACGAGGACCTCGAAGTGGAGGAGGACGACGCCGAGAACCTCCTCCAGGCCCTGGAGAAGGAGCTCATGCGGCGCCGCTTCGGCCCGCCGGTGCGCCTGGAGGTCGAGGAGTCCATCGACCCCGGCGTCCTGGACCTCCTGGTCCAGGAACTGAAGATCTCCGCCGCCGAGGTGTACCCGCTGCCCGGCCCGCTCGACCTGACGGCCCTCTTCGGGATCTCCTCCCTCGACCGGCCCGAGCTCAAGTACCCGAAGTTCGTCGCCGGCACGCACCGTGACCTCGCCGAGGTGGAGTCCGCGTCCGCGCCCGACATCTTCGCCGCGCTGCGCGAGCGCGACGTGCTGCTGCACCACCCGTACGACTCGTTCTCCACCTCCGTGCAGGCCTTCCTGGAACAGGCCGCCGCCGACCCGGACGTCCTCGCGATCAAGCAGACGCTGTACCGCACCTCGGGCGACTCGCCGATCGTCGACGCCCTGATAGACGCCGCCGAATCCGGCAAGCAGGTCCTCGTCCTCGTCGAGATCAAGGCCCGCTTCGACGAACAGGCCAACATCAAGTGGGCGCGCAAGCTGGAGGAGTCCGGCTGCCACGTGGTCTACGGCCTGGTCGGCCTCAAGACCCACTGCAAGCTCTCCCTCGTCGTCCGCCAGGAGGGCGACACCCTGCGCCGCTACAGCCACGTCGGCACCGGCAACTACCACCCCAAGACCGCCCGCCTGTACGAGGACCTCGGCCTGCTCACCGCCGACCCGCAGGTCGGCGCGGACCTCTCCGACCTGTTCAACCGGCTGTCCGGCTACTCCCGCCGCGAGACCTACCGCCGGCTGCTGACCGCCCCCAAGTCGCTGCGCGACGGACTCGTCTCGCGCATCGAGAAGGAGGCCGACCACCACCGGGCGGGCCGGCCCGCGTACGTCCGGCTCAAGATGAACTCGATCGTCGACGAGGCCCTCATCGATTCCCTGTACCGGGTCGCCCGGGCGGGCGTCCCCGTCGACATCTGGGTCCGCGGCATCTGCGCCGTACGGCCCGGGGTTCCGGGGCTGTCGGAGAACATCCGGGTCCGCTCGATCCTCGGCCGCTTCCTGGAACACTCCCGGGTCTTCGCCTTCGGCAACGGCGGCGAGCCCGAGGTGTGGATCGGCAGCGCCGACATGATGCACCGCAACCTCGACCGCCGCATCGAGGCACTGGTCAGGGTCACCGACCCCGCCCACCGCGCGGCCCTGGACCGGATGCTGGAGACGGGCATGTCCGACGCCACCTCCTCCTGGCACCTGGGACCGGACGGCGAATGGACCCGGCACAGCACCGACGCCGAGGGCCAACCGCTGCGGCACGTTCAGGAGATGCTCATAGACGCCCGGAGGCGCCGGCGTGGCTCAGCCAAACCATGACCCGACCGCAGGTGACGTGCTCGGCGCGTACCTGCGCTCCCAGGCCACCGCGTTCCTGCGGGGGTTGCGCGTGCACGAGGAAAGCGGGTCCGACGCGGCGGAAAGCGGCGAGGCGGCGCGCGGCCTGCGGGGGGCCGCGCGCCGCATCGCGGGCTCGCTGGGCACGTTCCGGGTGGTGACCGAGTCGGCGTG
This sequence comes from Streptomyces sp. NPDC004667, assembly GCF_040609475.1. NCBI lineage: Bacteria > Bacillati > Actinomycetota > Actinomycetes > Kitasatosporales > Streptomycetaceae > Streptomyces > Streptomyces sp. NPDC004667. The sequence continues at coordinate 25,289 of NZ_JBEXKC010000056.1, forward strand.
GGCGGACTCCCTGCGCACCGAGCTCGTCTGGCTCTCCTCCACCCTGGCCGACGAGCACGCGTACGCCGCCCGGCTGTCCCGCCTCATGGAGGCCCTGCAACGGCTCTCCGCCTCACCCGAGGTCCCGGCGCCCCGCGGCACCGGGGCCTCCGCGGGGGCGCTCACCGTGGGCTCCGCGCGCGCGGGCGCCCTGCTGGAGCGCCAGCTCACGCTGGCGCGCACCCGCGCCCACTCCACGACCCTCCAGGCGCTCGGCTCCTCCCGCTTCCACGCGGTCGCCGACGCCGTCGCCGTGCTGGCCTCGGAGGTGCCGCTCGACGCGGTCGCGGCGCGGGGCCGGGTGGAGGACGTCCTGGTGCCGCTCGCGGCGGTCACCGAGGACCGGCTGGGCACGGCCGTCGCCGCCCTGCCCGACACCGGCGAGAGCACCCCGTACTCGGCGCACGCGGACGGCTCCTGGCACGAGGTGCGCCGCCTGCTGCGGGTCCACCGGTACGCCCGGGAGGCACTGGGCGGGGACGTGACCCGGCTCGCCGCGGCGGGCCGGGCACTGGACGTGCACCGCGACGCCTCCGAGGCGGCCACCGCCTCGGCGACGGCCGCCCGCACTCCCCGGATCGCCCCGGCCACGGCCTACGCCCTGGGCGTCCTGCACGCCGACCAGCGCCACGCGGCCCTGGCGGCCCGCCTCTCGTTCCACCACATCTGGCACCCGGTCCCCACGGCCTCCTGACGCGCTCCCCGAGCCCGCCCCGCCCGCCCCGCCCCCGGATCCGGGGGCGGGGCGGGCGGAACGGTGGAAAGGTGGAGGGAGGACCCCTGCGCGCAGGGGCCCCCGCGCACCGCGGGCCCCCGTACCGCGGACCTCCGTACCGCGGGCCCCCATACCCGCGGGCCTCCGCACCCGCGGGCCCCCGTACCCGCGGGCGTCACCGTGCTCCGAACCTCACCGCACCACGAACGTGACCGCAAAGCGTGACCGCACCACGAGCGTGACCGCACCACGAACCTCACCGCACCACGGAGGTCACCGCACGGCGGGCCTCACCGCACGGCGGGCCTCACCGCGCCGCAGGCCTCCGCACCGGTCCCCGCCCCCAGCGGCGGCAACGGCGAATTCCGGCCACCCTGTCGGCGGCCCCGCGAAAGTCACGGCGGGATAACGGGTGGATAACGCCCGATTACGCCCGGGTACAAACCACCCCATCCGCACCGGGCCGTCCGCCATGGTTCACCGTCCGTTCACCAACCCCCGTCGACCGCTTCACCTGTTCTGCCTAATTTCGGTACCGCACGGTGCGAGCCGCCGGGAAAACCAAGGCGCCCGCACCACACGACCCCGTAGTCCTCTTCGCACGCCGCCCCGATCCAGAAAGCGGCCGGCGGCTCCTCGGAAGGAACACCCGAAAGTGAAGCTTCAGCGCAAGAACCGGCTTCGTGCCTCCGCCCTCGGGGCCCTCGTCGTGTCCGGCGCCCTGGTCCTCACGGCGTGCGGCTCGGACGACAACACCAAGACCGACGCCGGTGGCAACACCCCGAAGGCCTCCGCCCCGGCCCCGGGCGACGTCAAGTGCGACGGCGCCAAGGGCAAGCTCCTCGCCTCCGGCTCCTCCGCGCAGAAGAACGCGGTCGACCTGTGGGTGAAGAACTACATGGCCGCCTGCTCCGGTGTCGAGGTCAACTACAAGTCCTCCTCCTCCGGTGAGGGCATCGTGGCCTTCAACCAGGGCACCGTCGGCTTCGCCGGCTCGGACTCCGCGCTGAAGCCCGACGCCGTCGAGGAGTCGAAGAAGGTCTGCACCGGCGGTCAGGGCATCGACCTGCCGATGGTCGGCGGCCCGATCGCGCTCGGCTTCAACGTCGCCGGCGTGGACAAGCTGAACCTCGACGCCGCCACGATCGCCAACATCTTCAACGACAAGATCAAGAAGTGGGACGACGAGGCGATCAAGAAGCTGAACCCCGGCGTCACGCTTCCCTCCACCGCGATCCAGGCGTTCCACCGCTCCGAGGACTCGGGCACCACCGAGAACCTGGGCAAGTACCTCAAGGCCGCCGCCCCCGACGCCTGGACGTACGAGGCCGCCAAGAAGTGGCCGGCCCCCGGTGGCCAGGCCGCCTCCGGCTCCGCCGGTGTCGCCTCGCAGGTCAAGGCCGTTGACGGCGCGATCGGCTACTTCGAGCTCTCCTACGCCAGCTCGCAGAACATCAAGACCGTCGACATCAACACCGGCGCGGCCGCCCCGGTGAAGGCCTCCTCCGAGAGCGCCTCCAAGGCCATCGCCGCCGCCAAGATCGCCGGCACCGGCTCCGACCTGGCCCTGAAGCTCGACTACACCACCAAGGCCGACGGTGCGTACCCGATCGTCCTGGTCACGTACGAGGTCGTCTGCGACAAGGGCAACAAGGCCGAGACCCTGCCGACCGTGAAGTCCTTCCTGAACTACACCGCCTCGGACGCGGGCCAGAAGGTCCTCTCCGACAACGGCTACGCGCCGATCCCGGCCGAGATCATCACCAAGGTCCGCGAGGCCATCAACTCGCTGTCCTGAACCACTGAGCCTCAGGGCCCGGGCCGATCCCGTCCGATCGGCCCGGCCCGGAGGACCCTCCCCTCCACCCAGGGGATCCGGTGCACCGCCGCCAGGGGGCATTGCCCCCCACCCAGACCGGAAAGACCATGGCTTCCACCACACCCACGCAGATAGACCAGGCTCCGCCGGTCACCAAGAGCGGAAGGTCCACCGGCCGCGCCGGTGACAAGATCTTCGCGGGGCTCTCCAAGGGCTCCGGCATCCTGCTCCTGGTGATCATGGCGTCGATCGCCGGTTTCCTCACCTACCGCGCCTCGATCGCCCTGTCGAAGAACGAGGGGAACTTCCTCACCACCTTCGACTGGAACGCGTCGGCGAACCCTCCCGTCTTCGGCATCGCCGTCCTGCTCTTCGGCACCGTCGTCAGCTCGATCATCGCGATGGCCATCGCGGTTCCGATCGCCGTCGGCATCGCCCTGTTCATCTCGCACTACGCGCCGCGCAAGCTGGCCGCCCCCATCGCGTACGTGGTCGACCTGCTGGCCGCCGTGCCGTCGATCATCTACGGCATCTGGGGCGCCCTCTTCCTGGTGCCGCAGCTGAACGGGCTGAACCTCTGGCTCGACGAGTACCTCGGCTGGACCTACGTCTTCGACAAGACCCAGGTCGGCGTCGCCCGCTCGCTCTTCACCGTCGGCATCCTGCTCGCGATCATGATCCTGCCGATCGTGACCAGCGTCAGCCGCGAGGTCTTCCTCCAGGTCCCGCGCATGAACGAGGAGGCCGCCCTGGCCCTCGGCGCGACCCGCTGGGAGGTCATCCGCATGTCGGTGCTGCCCTTCGGCCGCTCCGGCGTCATCTCCGCCTCGATGCTCGGCCTCGGCCGCGCCCTCGGCGAGACCATGGCCGTCGCCACGGTCCTCTCCCCGAGCTTCCTGATCTCCGGCCACATCCTCGACCCGGGCGGCGGCACGTTCGCGCAGAACATCGCCGCGAAGTTCGACGAGGCCAACGAGTTCGGCCGCGACGCGCTGATCGCCTCCGGCCTGGTGCTCTTCCTGCTCACCCTGCTGGTCAACGGCGCAGCCCGGCTGATCATCGCCCGACGCAAGGACTTCTCGGGGGCGAACGCCTGATGAGCCACGCACTCCAGGACCAGCGGCCGGCACCGGCCCACAAGTCCGCCGCTCCCGCCCGCCTGACCCGCGGCGGCCTGCCCCGCTGGGCCCCGGCCGGCATCGCGGCCCTCTCGATCGCCCTCGGCTGCGGCATCGGTGCCGTCGCCGGCCTCGAAAGCAAGGTCCAGTGGGGCCTGATCGCCTCGATCCTGTTCGTCGTGATCACGTACACCGCCAGCGCGGTGGTCGAGAACCGCCGCCAGGCCAAGGACCGGATCGCGACCTCCCTCGTGTGGGTCTCGTTCGTCCTCGCGGTCATCCCGCTGCTCTCGCTGATCTGGATCACCGTCAGCCGGGGTCTGAAGGCGTTCAGCGCCGACTTCCTCACGCACTCGATGAACGGCGTCACCAGCTTCGAGCCGGGCGGCGGCGTCTACCACGCGCTGCTCGGCACCATCGAGCAGGTCGCCCTGGCCGCCCTGATCGCCGCGCCGATCGGCCTGCTGACCGCCGTCTACCTGGTGGAGTACGGCAAGGGCAAGCTCGCCAAGGCCGTGACCTTCTTCGTCGACGTCATGACCGGCATCCCCTCCATCGTCGCGGGCCTGTTCATCCTGACGACCTGGAACCTGGCGCTCGGCTTCGGCCCCTCCGGCTTCGCCGGCGCGATGGCTCTGTCGATCCTGATGATGCCCGTCGTGGTCCGCTCCACCGAGGAGATGCTCAAGCTCGTCCCGAACGAGCTGCGCGAGGCCGCCCTGGCCCTCGGTGTACCGAAGTGGCGCGTGATCCTCAAGGTCGTGCTCCCCACCGCCATCGGCGGCATCGCCACCGGCCTCATGCTGGCCGTCGCCCGCATCGCCGGCGAGACCGCCCCGATCATGCTGCTGGTCTTCGGTACCCAGCTGATCAACGGCAACCCCTTCGAAGGTGCCCAGTCCTCGCTCCCCCTCTACATCTGGGAGCAGTACAAGGTCGGCAGTGACGCCTCCTACGACCGGGCCTGGGCCGCAGCGCTCGTCCTGATCGCCTTCGTCATGATCCTCAATCTGGTGGCCCGCGGCATCGCCCGCTGGAAGGCCCCGAAGACCGGTCGCTGACGCGACCCCCTGAAAGCGAAGTGACCCCTCATGGCGAAGCGAATCGACGTCAGCGGACTGTCCGCCTTCTACGGCACCCACAAGGCCATCGATGACATCTCGATGACCGTGGAGCCGCGCTCCGTGACCGCCTTCATCGGCCCCTCCGGCTGCGGCAAGTCCACCTTCCTGCGCACCCTGAACCGCATGCACGAGGTCACCCCCGGTGGCCGCGTCGAGGGCAAGGTGCTGCTGGACGACGAGAACCTCTACGGCACCGGCGTGGACCCCGTCGCGGTCCGCCGCACGGTCGGCATGGTCTTCCAGCGCCCGAACCCGTTCCCCACCATGTCGATCTTCGACAACGTGGCGGCGGGCCTGCGCCTGAACGGCCGCTACAAGAAGTCCGAGCTGACCGACATCGTGGAGAAGTCCCTCCAGGGCGCCAACCTCTGGAACGAGGTCAAGGACCGCCTGAACAAGCCGGGCTCCGGCCTCTCCGGCGGTCAGCAGCAGCGTCTGTGCATCGCCCGCGCCATCGCGGTCGAGCCCCAGGTCCTGCTGATGGACGAGCCCTGCTCGGCCCTGGACCCGATCTCCACCCTCGCGATCGAGGACCTGATCGGCGAGCTGAAGGAGCGCTTCACGATCGTCATCGTGACGCACAACATGCAGCAGGCCGCCCGCGTCTCGGACCGCACCGCCTTCTTCAACCTGGCCGCCGTCGGCCAGCCGGGCAAGCTGATCGAGATCGACGACACGGACCGGATCTTCTCCAACCCGTCCGTCCAGGCGACCGAGGACTACATCTCCGGCCGCTTCGGCTAGACCGGACCAGACCTCACGCGGCTCCGCCGCGTGACCCGTACGTCCTGCGGTGCTGCATGGCGGTGCCACCGCAAGGCGAAAGAAAAGGGCCGGCTCCCCCTGGGTGGGGGGAGCCGGCCCGCTTTCGTACCCGCGCGCCGCGACTACAGCAGGGCGAGGTCCACGATCCAGAAGCTGAGCGCCGCCACCAGGGCGGCGGCCGGCATGGTGATGAACCAGCCCAGGATGATGTTCTTGGCCACGCCCCAGCGGACCGCGTTGACGCGCTTGGTCGCGCCCACGCCCATGATCGCCGAGGTGATCACGTGGGTCGTGGAGATCGGCGCGTGGAAGAGGAAGGCCGAGCCGAACATGATCGAGGCACCGGTGGTCTCCGCCGCGAAGCCCTGCGGCGGGTCCAGCTCGATGATCTTGCGGCCGAGGGTGCGCATGATGCGCCAGCCGCCCGCGTAGGTGCCCAGCGACAGCATCACGGCGCAGACGACCTTGACCCAGATCGGGATCGGCGCGCCCGCGCTCTGCACATCGGCGATGACCAGGGCCATCACCACGATGCCCATCGTCTTCTGGGCGTCCTGGAGGCCGTGGCCCAGCGCCATGCCGGCCGCCGACACCGTCTGCGCTATGCGGAAGCCCCGCTTGGCCTTGTGCGGGTTGGCCCGGCGGAACATCCACAGGATGGCGACCATGACCAGGTAACCGACGACGAGGCCGACCACGGGCGAGACGAACATCGGGATGACGACCTTGTCGATCACCCCGGACCAGATGACCTCGGTCCCGCCGGCCAGGGCCGCGCCCACCATCCCGCCGAACAGCGCGTGCGAGGAGGACGAGGGCAGGCCGAAGTACCAGGTGATCAGGTTCCAGACGATCGCGCCGACCAGCGCGGAGAAGAGGATCCACATGCCCCGGTTGCCGTGGGGCGTCTCGATCAGGCCCTCACTGACCGTCTTGGCCACGCCACTGCCCAGGAAGGCACCGGCGAGGTTCATCACCGCGGCCATCGCCAGCGCCGCGCGCGGCGTCAGGGCCCGCGTCGAGACGGAGGTGGCGATCGCGTTCGCCGAGTCGTGGAAGCCGTTCGTATAGGTGAAGCCGAGCGCGACACCGATGGTCACGATCAGAGCAAAGGTGTCCACGTGGTTCAGGACTCCTTGACCGCGATGGTCTCCACCGTGTTCGCGACGTGCTCGAACGCGTCGGCGGCCTCTTCGAGCACATCGACGATCTGCTTCAGCTTCAGCACCTCGATGGCGTCGTACTTGCCGTTGAAGAGCTGGGCGAGCAGCTTGCGGTGGATCTGGTCCGCCTGGTTCTCCAGCCGGTTGACCTCGATCCAGTACTCGGTGAGGTTGTCCATGGTCCGCAGGTGCGGCATGGCCTCCGCGGTCAGCTCGGCCGCCCGCGCCAGCACCTCGATCTGCTGCTCGACGCCCTTGGGGAGCTCCTCCACGTTGTAGAGGACGACCAGGTCGACGGCCTCCTCCATGAAGTCCATGATGTCGTCGAGGCTCGACGCGAGGTTGTAGATGTCCTCACGGTCGAACGGGGTGATGAAGGAGGAGTTCAGCTGGTGGAAGATCGCGTGCGTCGCGTCGTCCCCCGCGTGCTCCGCCGCCCGCATCCGCTCCGCGATCTCGGCCCGGGCGGAGGGATCCGCTCCGAGCAGTTCCATCAGGAGCTTGGAGCCCGTGACGATGTTGTCCGCGGATGCGGCGAACATGTCGTAGAAGCTCGTCTCCCTGGGGGTCAGACGAAATCGCACGTGAGGTCCTCGGGATGCATTGGATTCGGTCAGGCTGATGCTAGGCGTATCCCCCGGCCACGGCTAACCGGCGCGGTTCCCCAGTGTCCTCCATCGGGCACAGTGGGCGAGATGGACCCCTGTCCCTCGGACAGGGGCGAAGTACCCTATACCCATGAGGGGTATGCACCCCTCATTCCGGACCACGGGAGGACCCATGACGACCATCGAGGTGGAGGGCTCCGGAGCCGAGACGGGCACCGCCCCCGGCACCCTGACCCACGAGGGCGGAGCCGTCCACGGCTACCACCACCAGAAGGACGAGCACCTCAAGCGGCTGCGCCGCATCGAGGGCCAGATCCGCGGCCTCCAGCGGCTCGTCGACGAGGACGTCTACTGCATCGACATACTCACGCAGGTCTCGGCGAGCACGAAGGCCCTCCAGTCCTTCGCCCTCCAGCTGCTGGAGGAGCACCTGCGCCACTGCGTCGCGGACGCGGCCGTCAAGGGCGGCACCGAGATCGACGCGAAGGTGGAAGAGGCCACGAAGGCCATCGCCCGCCTCCTGCGCACCTGACCCCCGGCGGCGGCGCCGCACCCGCGGCTCCGCCGGGCTCCGGGGACCGGGGCCGGGTATGGGGCCGGGTATGGGGCCGGGTATGGGGGACTAGAGACAGATACCCATCAGAACCTCGTCGATCCGGTCCTGACTCAGTCGTTCCTCCACGGCCGTCGAGGCCGCGATGATCAGCTCACCGCACAGCTCGATCTCGGCGAGTGCCACGTGGTCCTGCACCGTCGTACCGCCCGCGGGAGTCACGCGTGTCACCTCTCTCTGCCGCCCTCGCCCGTCGGCGCTCGGCTTCCCAGCGTAGGGACCGCACGTCGTGCCGCACATGACACGGATGGACCATTTCCGGATAGCGGGGTCATGGCCCGGACGCACGGTCCGGGCCCGCCGGACCGGCTAGTCGGCGATCTTCCCGTCATAAATGTCCCCGCTTGCGGGCAATACGACGGTCACCGGCGTACCGAACCCGTACAGCAGCGTGGTCGAGGAGACATCGATCACGCCATTCTTGACGTACGTGAAACGGTGCCTGACCTGCCGCAGGCGCCCCTCCTCGTCCAGGTAGGCGTCGAAGGGCACGCTGTCCTTGCCGAACCCTTTCGCCGCCGCCTCCAAGGCTCCCTTGACCCCCGGCGAGGCGCTCTGCGCCGCCCGCCCGATGTCCGTCGTACCCCGGTAGTGCCGCACCTTGGTGCCCGACACCTCGGTGAGGCCGACGTACGTCACCTCCCGCGCGCCGCGCAGCAGCTCGGCGGCGGCCAGCGGATCGGTGGCCCCGCCCGTGACGAGGTTCCCGTCGGAGAGCGCGGACGTGTCGAGCCGGACCCACTTGTCGTCGGGCACCCCGGCGCCCCGGTTCTTCATGTAGAGCGCGCCGGGGACGAGCAGCTCGGTGATGGGCCGGTGCTCGGGCTTGCCGGTCACGTCGGCGGGGAGCATCACCAGCAGCTGCCCCATCCGCTTCCTGAAGTCGACGCCGCCCTCGCCGCGGATGGTGACCCGGGTGCCGCCGGTGGCCATCTCCATGGCCGTACGGGCCCGGGCGCTGCCGGTGGCCACGAGCGCGTCGGCGGCCCCGCGGACGGCCGCGCCGGGATCCCCCGGCGGCCGGTCGTCGCCGGCCGCGGCCGCGGTTCCGGTTCCCGTACCGCTCGCGGCCCCGCATCCGCCGAGGGCGGCGACGGTCACCGCCACGCAGACCGCGAGCACCGCCCCACCCGCACGCCTTCGCCGCCGCCTGTGCTGGTGCACCACCATCGCCTGCCAACCCCCAACGCGTGACCGCTGTTTGCCCGAGGCCCCCACCCGCTCCGGTTAACGAGGTCCAGGGTTTCCCGTCACGGCCGGGCACTGGCCGAGACCCGTACCGGGCACGGTTCGACCGGGTACCGTGGGAACGTGGATCCGCACACCCAGGCGACTGAGGTCCCTCCGTTTACCGCTGCGCCGGCTCCGCGTCACCCCGTGGACCGCGTGGACTCCGTGCAGCCGACCCCCGGCCACATCACCAGCACCGCGGAACGCGGTTCCTTCTGCCTGGCCGTCTGCAGCTGCGGCTGGACCGGCCCGGCCCGCCGCTCCCGCGACCTGGCCCGCAGGGACGCCACCCGGCACAGCGCGGAGTAGACCCGGGCGGGGTGGGGCGCCGGGCCCGACGTCGCGCGGGCGCCCCGCGTCGGGGTGTCTGGCGTCCGGGTGTCTCGCGTCTCCGGGTGTCTGGCGTCTCCGGGTGTGTAGTGCTCTCCGGGTGTCTCGCGTCTCCGCGTATGTCGTGCTCTCCGGGTGTGTCGCCCGTTCGGACTGCCCGGGTGGCCGGGTGGCCCGGGACCGGCTGCCCTGGAGTCATGCCAGGAACCGCACCCCGCCTCGCGGCCCTCCTCTGGGCCCTGCTGATCGCGCTCACCCCGGCCGCGGCGGCCTGGGCCCGCCCCGTGGGCACGGCGGACGGCCCGGGGGACGTGGCGCTGGCGATCGGGGTCACCACCGCCGCGGCCGTGGCCACCGGGCTGTGGCTGCGGTCCCGCTACCGCCGTGACGACCCGGAGGATTCCGGCGCGGGCCGCGGGAACGGGGGCGCCGGGGACGGCGACCGGTGAGTCCCCGCCCCCGCCCCCGGCCGGCCGCGGTGCGGCTGTGCTTCGGGGCGGCGGTCCTGTGCCTGCTGGCCGCGGTCCTGCTCGCGCTGTGGAACGCGTACGCGGGCTGACCGCGCCCGCTTCCGCCGCCGCTGCCCCCGCTACGCGGCGAGGTCGCTCTCGGCCGGCCGCTGCGCGAGCTCCACCGGCCGCGCCACGACCCGTTCCCCGGCCCGGACGAGCCGCCCCGCCCGCGGCGCGCGCGCGAGCGCCCGTACCAGCGGGGTCAGCGCGGCCATGGCGAGGGGCGCGAGGAGCAGCACGACGGCGGTGCCGAGCGCGAACCCGCCGATGACGTCGGTCGGGTAGTGCACGCCGAGGTAGACCCGGCACAGTCCCTCGGCGAGCGCGAGCCCGATGCCGACGAGCCCGAGCCGGCGGTTGGCCAGGAACACCCCGACGCCGAGGGCCATCATCAGGGTGGCGTGGCCGCTGACGAAGGAGTAACCGGCTCCCGGCCCGCCGGTCATCCCGCCGAGCACCTCCAGCCCCTCGTGCTGGACGAAGGGCCTCGGGCGCGCGACGAACCCGCGCAGCGGAACGTTCACGAGCAGGGCGATGGCGGCGGCGAGCGGTGCCCAGACGAGCGCGGCGAAGGAATCGGCGGCCGTCGTCTCGTCCTGCCGCCGGGCCCCGCGCCAACACCACAGCACCAGCAGGACCATGGCCAGCGGCAGCCCGTACCCGCCGACGAGCGCGACGCCCCGGTCGAACCAGCCCGGGGCGTGCCGGGCCAGGGCGTTGATCTCGTACAGCAGGCTGACATCCACATTCGGCCCACCTGTTGTGAGTCCAGCCATGCGACGCGGCCCCTTGCTTGCCTAGGTCCCCTGTGGGCGCACGCCGGTGTGCGCCCCTCCAAACCCCCCGCCGATCAAGTCTCGTGCTCATGGAACGCCCGTTCTGGCAGGTACGTTCCACTCTCCACCGAATGATCACTCCAACGTTATCCAAGAGTGATTCGTCGTCGCAGCTCAAGGCCTGCGGTTCACGGAGTGTCGCTAGGCCGCCGGAGTGGCCGCCGCCCGCTCCGGAAGGGCCGCGGCCCCGTCCTTGGTCACCCGCGTGGCACCGAAGTAGTCGGGAGTGTCGATCTTGTCGAAGCGGATGACCGCGCCGGTGTACGGGGCGTTGATCATGTACCCGCCGCCCACGTACATGCCGACGTGCCGGATCTCGCGAGAGTTCGTCAGATCGTCGGAGAAGAACACGAGATCACCGGGCAGCAGTTCGGCCCGCGAGGGGTGCGAACCGGCGTTGTACTGGTCGTTGGCCACGCGCGGCAGCTCGATCCCCACGGTCTCGTACGCCGCCTTGGTCAACCCGGAACAGTCGAACCGCCCGTTCTGATCGGGCGTCCCGTTGCCACCCCACAGATAGGGCGTCCCGAGCTGCTTCTGCGCGAAGTAGATGGCCCCGGCGGCCTGCTGCGACGGCGCCACCCGGCCGACGGGCCGGGCGAAGCTCTTCGCCAGATCGGTGATCGACTTCACGTACCCCTCGGTCTCCTTGTACGGGGGCACCCCGCCGTACTTGATGACCGCGTACGCGCCCGCGTTGTAGGCGGCGAACATGTTGGACGTGGCGTCACCGGGAACCCCGGCGACGTCCTTGGCCAGTTGGCAGTCGTACGAGGCCGCCGACGGGATCGCGTCATTGGGATCCCAGATGTCCCGGTCGCCGTCGCCGTCACCGTCGATACCGTGGCCGGCCCAGGTTCCGGGGATGAACTGTGCGATCCCCCGCGCGTCGGCCGGGCTGACGGCCCTCGGGTCCCACCCGCTCTCGGAGTACAGCTGCGCGGCGAGCAGCGCGGGCGTGAGCGCCGGGCACAGGGCGCCCCACTTCTGCACCAGGTCCTGGTACTTCGCGGGCACGGCACCCTTCGCCAGCCCCAGCGGCCGGCCGCCGCCCGCCGCCCCCGAAAGCCCCGCCGCGGCCGAGTACGTACCCACAACGATGATCACGAGGAAGCCCAGACAGAGCCCGAACCCGATTCCGCCAGCCATCCAGAATCTGCGCATCCGTCAACACTCCCCCATCCCCGTCACTTTCATGGGTGATTCGCTCGTGTCGCCGATACGACTACCCCACTCGGAAGCCCGAGCAGTTGATGCTCGTGTACTTCGTCGGGTCATCCTCGACGTGATAGAAGACCAGCGTCCAGTCCCCCGGGTCGTTGGCGAGGGGCACGCCGGGGTACGTCCTGCCCCCCACGTGCTCCGCGAAATCCTCCGGGTACCTGAGGGTCAGGAACTCCCCCGAAGGCCACTTGCCGTAGATGTCGACCGGCTTGCTCGTGAAACCGACGCTCTTGTTGTCCACCTTGAAGGGCATGCCCGTCTCCGGGTCCGTGTCGTGCGGGGAGCGGACGGCCACGGACACGTAGTACGGCTCGGGCCTGGTCTGGCTCATGTCCCCGTACTTGATCCGCATCTCGATCGCCACGGACTTCCCGGAAACCGCGGTACTCGTCTGCATGTCCGCGCCGGGCGCCTTCTGCTCCGCGGGCTGGTTGCACTGCCCCTGCCCGTGGGCGGCCAGGTCGGGGTCGGTCGAAGGCTTCCAGAAGTAGTGCGAGATCTGGTTGCCCTCGATGTACTGGGCCGGGGGCTTGACGGTTCCCTTGGACGCGGCGGGCGTGGCCGCGCCGCTGCCCGCGGAGGCCGCCGGGCTCTGTGGCGCGGACGTGGACGCACCTGCCGCTCCCCCGCTCCGGCCCCCGCCCTCCCGGCCCCCGGTCCCGTCGAGCGGGAGCAGCCTCCAGGCCGCCAGGGAAAGCGCGACGAGCACGGCCGTGCCTCCGGCCGCCCACAGCCCGACACGTCGGCCGGCCTTGCGGGCCGGCACCGCCGGCCCGACCGACTGCGTGGGGACGTAGGGGTACCCGGGCCCCTGCGTCCGCATCTCGTGCAACGGCACGGGCTCGCCGAGCGCCCCCAGCGCCATGTACACCGGGTCGTCCACCAGGGCGTCCCGCACGTCGCAGCGCCGGATCAGCTCCGCCGGATCCGGGCGCGCGGCGGGATCCTTCGCCACACAGGCCTCGATCAGCGCAGCCAGTCCCGGCTCCACACCGGCCACGTCGACCGGCTCGTGCACCGCGCGGTAGCCCACGGTCGACGCCACCCCGGTGCCGAACGGCGGGCGCCCGGTGGCCGCGTACGCCAGCGTCGCGCCCAGGGCGAAGACGTCAGCCGCCGCTCCCGTCTCTCCGCCCAGCAGCACCTCGGGAGCCGTGTACCCGGGGGTCCCCGGTGCCTGGCCGTCCTGGGTGAGGGCGGTCGCGCCGACCCCGCGCGCGATGCCGAAGTCGATGAGCTGGGGCCCCTGCGCCCCCAGGATGACGTTCTGCGGCTTGAGGTCCCGGTGCGTGACCCCGTACGCGTGCACGCTCGCCAGGCCCTCGGCCAGTGCCGCGCCCAGGCGCCGGCAGGTCTGCGGGGGCAACGCACCCCGCGCGCCGATCGCGTGGCCGAGCGTCGGGCCCGCCACGTACTCGGTGGCCAGCCAGAACGGCGGCGCCGCCAGCGAGGCGTCGATCAGGTTCGCCGTGTACGCGGAGCGCACCGCGCGGACCGTCTCCGCCTCCCGGCGGAACCGGGCGAGCGCCTCGGGATGCCCGGTGATCTCGTCACGGATGACCTTGACGGCCACCAGCCGCCCGCCGGGCGACCGCCCGAGGTACACCTGCCCCATCCCGCCCGCCCCGAGGCGGGCCAGCAGCGCGTGCGCGCCGACGTACGCGGGGTCGGTCTCTCTGAGCGCCTCCATCCGACCGAGATTGCCACACCGACTCCCGTGCGCAGAAGCCGGGTTGGCACTCGGACCGGGATGCGCCGACCCGAGCCCGGCCCGCAACGGCCCGGTGGGGTCGAGGTCAGCGCTCCGCCACGAACAGGCTCTGCGCGCCCCGCCCGATCGGCCCCTTCTCGTCGTGCAGCCGGGCGTCGGCCAGGCCGATCCCCGCCGCGTCCACGCTGGTCCGCGACTCCACGCAGACCCACTCCCCCACCGGGTGCCGGTGCACGTGCACGGTGAGGTCGCCGTTGACGAACACGAACCGGCCGAAGTCCATCACCGCGCTGATGCCGTTGCCCGAATCGGCGGCCACCAGCACCCGGTCCAGCGGCCGGACCGCCTCCCCCGCCACCAGCGGCACCCGCATCCGCATCCAGCAGGTCCCCGGCCCCGGCTCGGTGAAGGCCCCGTCGGTGAAGCGGGCCTCCACCGAGGAGTGGTAGCCCGTCTCCCACGGCACCGGGAAGAACGGCGACGCCACCGCCTCCCCCGGAGTCGGCACCACCGCCCCCGGGACCACCGCGGGCACCGGCTCCCCGGCCACCCTGATCCGCAGTGCCCGCGCCAGCATCACCGGGCCGGAGGCGCCCTCGGGCGTCAGGGCCGCCTCGACCAGCTCGGTGTTGCGGCCCGCCCGCAGCACGCTCGTGGTGATCTCCAGGGCGCCGATCGGCACCGGCCGCAGGATCTCGTACGTGACGCGCGCGATCCGCATGTCCTCCCGGGCGCCCGCCCGCTCGTCGATCTCCCGCGCCAGCAGCGCGGCCGGCGGCCCGGCGTGCTGCGCGCCCGCGTCCCACGGCCCGCGCGTGGCCTCGCCCGCCACGAACCGCCCCGCACCGATCCGCTCGTAGAACCCGTCCTCAGCGTCCATGCCGCTGCACGCTACCCACAGGTAACCCCGGGGCACCAGCCCCGCGCCCGCCCGGCGCCCGCTCAGCGCCCGCTCGGCGTTCGCCCGGCATGCGCCCGGCGTTCGCTCAGCGCGCGAAGCCCAGCCCCACCCCCAGCCCCACCAGCACCGACCCGATCGCCCGGTTCAGTGCCTTCTGCGCCTTCAGCATCCGGTCGCGCAGCCGCGAGTCCGAGAAGAACAGCGCCACCGCCCCGAACCACACCAGGTGCGCGGCCGACATGAACAGCCCGTATCCCACCTGCTGCCACGCCGACGTCCCCGGATCGACCACCTGCGTGAACGTCGACACCACGAACAACGTCGTCTTCGGATTCAGCACGTTCGTCAGGAACCCGGACCGCAGCGCACCCAGCGGACTCAGCCCCGGCTTCGACTCGAGGTCCACGGTCAGCGTGTCCGGCGCCCGGAAGGTACGGATCCCGATCCACACCAGGTACGCGGCACCCGCCAGCTTGATGGCCGTGAACAGGGCGGTCGACGAGGCGATCAGCAGCCCGACGCCCAGCATCGTGTACGAGACGTGCACCAGCACGCCGGCCGCGACCCCGGCCGCCGCAAACAGCCCGGTGGGCCGGCCGTACAGGTAGCTGTTCCTGACCACCATGGCGAAGTCCGCGCCCGGACTGATCACCGCGAGCAGGGTGATGACGGCAACTGCGATCACTTCTGTCATGTACAGATGCTCACCGCCACCGCCCCGCGGATCAAGGCACTCCGGCCACGAACCGGCCGCCCCGCCCGACTCCCCGGCACGCCGCGCCCTCCCCTGCGGTGACAATGGAGGGGTGTCCGCCACCCCCCGCCCCGCGCACCCCCCGCTCCCCGTCCTGCAGGCCGACTGCGGCAACTGCTTCGCGCTGTGCTGCGTCGCCCTGCCCTTCGCCAAGTCCAACGACTTCGCCGTGAACAAGTCCGCCGGGACCCCCTGCGCGAACCTCCGGCAGGACTTCCGCTGCGGCATCCACACCCGGCTGCGCGACCAGGGCTTCCAGGGCTGCACCGTGTTCGACTGCTTCGGCGCGGGCCAGCAGGTCTCCCAGGTCACCTTCGGCGGCCGCGACTGGCGCGCACACCCCGGGACCCGGACCGAGATGTTCGAGGTCTTCCCCGTCATGCGGCAGCTGCACGAGCTGCTCTTCTACGTCGCCGAAGCGCTCGCCCTCCCCGCCGCGGCCCCCGTCCACCCGGACCTGCGCACGGCCCTGGCCCGGACCGAGGCCCTCACCCGGGCCGACGCCGAGGAGCTGACCGGCCTCGACGTAGGCAGCCTGCGCCAGGACATCAACCCCCTCCTCCTCAAGGCGAGCGAGCTGGTGCGCGCCAAGGCCCCGGGCCGCCGCAAGAACCACCGCGGGGCCGACCTGATGGGCGCCCGCCTCGCGGGAGCCGACCTGCGCGGCGCCAACCTGCGCGGCGCCTACCTGATCGCCGCCGACCTCGGCCGCGCCGACCTGCGCACCGCCGACCTGATCGGCGCCGACTTCCGCGACACGAACCTCCGCGGAGCCGACCTGCGCGACGCCCTCTTCCTGACCCAGGCCCAGCTGAACGCCGCCCGGGGCGACGCCGCCACCCGCATCCCCCCGTCCCTCACCCGCCCGTCCCACTGGCAGTAGACCGGCCGACCCGGCGCAGCGGCCGACGCCCGGAACCGCACCCGACGCCGCGCCCGGCTCCCGCCGTGCGCGCGTGCGCCCCTCGCGCTCCCGCCCGCCCTTGCCCCCGTACGGTGAGCGACCCAACCGGAAGCCGACACTCCACTACGCCTCCGCCCAGCCCAGCGACGCCCAGCGACACCGAACGGCGCCGCGCCCGGCCCCGACTCCGGTCACGGCGCCGCCCCCGGGACGGCCGGCGTCAGTAGGGCCGGACCACCGCCGTCCAGCCCAGCGTGCAGACCAACGCCGTCGTGCACGAGTTCTCGTAGATGTCCCCGCCCGTGGTGAGCACCTTCACGTACACCCGCGGACCGCCCACCCGCACCGACACCCCGCACGCGTCGCGCGGGAAGCCCGGCGTCCTGGCCCGCGTCAGGTCCTGCCAGTAGTAGGGGGCCGTCGGCGTGGCCCTCGCCCCGAGGTACGCCCTCCCCCGGCTCAGCACGGCACTGAACTCCGAGGTCCCCGGCCCCGAAGCGGTGTCGACGTCCGCACACGGCCCGTGCGGCCCGGCCGGACCCCGTTCACCCCTCGGACCCCGGTCGCCCTTCGGCCCCTTGGGCCCGCGCGGCCCGGTACACCCCCCGCCCCTGAAGGCCCGGTCGTCGTCCTTCCCGCACCCGTGCCCGTACTCGTACTCGTACCCGTACTCAGGCCCGGCCTCCGCGGCCACCGCCTGCACCGGTACGGCCACCAGCCCGCACAGCAACGCCACGGCCACCCCGGCGGCCAGCCGGGCCCTGCGGCCCGGCTCCATCGCGGAACCCATCAGGCTCCTCCTCACATCGTCACGTCGTCACGGCCAACGACCGCGAGCCTCCCCCCAACCCGCCGCAAAGATGGAAAGACTGACGGAATGTCGGACAAATATCAGCGGGACGGCCCAACGACACGCGCCCCACTGCGCCGAACGGCCGCCCCTCACCCGGCCCCGCGCACGCCGGGCGGACAATCATTGCCCGGGGTCACCCACCGTGATACACAGAGTGACCAGGTCAGGGCGCGCGGGAGGGGCGCACGCCAGGAGATCGGGTAAAGAGAGCCGCCAAGTCGACGACGGCGGCGGTTTCATCAGCGAAGATAGTGCGTGACCCCTGCCGTCGGGCACGGGCTACCGGAACTACCCATACAGGGGCGGTGAGTTACATGATCCTGGCAGCCGAAAAGGGCGACATCACCACCATCATCGGCGGAATCGCCCCGAACTGGGGGCCGTTCGGCAGTCTCGGCAACGAAGCGAAGGTCATGATCGAAGTGGTCATGGCCGTAGCGATCCTCCTCTGCCTCGGCATCGCCATCTGGGGCGCGGCCAAGCAGCGCATCGGCGCGACCGCACTGCGCGACACCTTCAGCGCGGAACAGGGCAAGGGCCTGATCGTGGCCGGCCTCACCGGAGTCTTCATCATCGGCTCCCTCGGCACCCTCTTCACGATCGTCTACGGAATGGCCGTCTAGCCGAACCGGCGCGGCCGGCCGCACCCTGATGACGAATCACCACACCGCGCCTGAGCGGGAACGAGCGCTACCGTCGTACGACGCGGAGGGGGCGGACACGCAATGAGCAACGACGACCATTACGGCGGCGGCGACGTCGGCGGCACGGGCCAGACCCGCACCCGCCTCCCCGACTCCCCCTCCGACCCCTACGGCACCCCCCGCCGCACCCCCCGCGCCTCCCGCGGCCTGGTGACGGTGGTCGGCGTCGTGGTCCTGCTCGTCGCCGCCATCGCGTTCGCGAACCAGTCCTCGGACTCCCCGGGCGGCAACGCCTCCTCGGACAAACCCCCGACCACCACGTCCACGGCCCCGACGGGCACGTCCCCGGTCACCACCAAGACCGCGGGCATCCCCAAGGGCTTCGCCCACGACGAACAGGGCGCGCAGTCGGCGGCGGCGAACTACGCCACCGTGATGGGCTCCGACGGCATGTTCAAAAAGGACGCCCGGCACGCGATCACCGACTCCGTGTACACGCCCGAGGCGGCAAACCGACTCAAGGGGCCCCAGGACTCCGCGTACTCGACGGCGTTCCTCTCCAAGCTCGGGCTCGACGCCAACGGCAACCCGCCGCAGGGGAACACTTTCATCAGCCGCACCGTGCCCGTCGGCACCCGCGTGGACAGCTACTCGGCGACCACGGCGAAGATCTCGGTCTGGGCGACGGGCCTGATCGGCATGTCCGGCGAGAAGTCCACCGACCCGGTCCGCACCACCTGGAAGACCTGGACCTTCGAGCTCGCCTGGTCCGGTGAGGACTGGAAGGTCACGGCCGACAGCCAGCAGGACGGCCCGGCCCCGGTCCCCGGCGACGTCGCCGCCTCATCCGCCGACGACATCAGCAAGGCCACCAAGGAGTTCGGAGGGTTCACCTATGCCCGCTAGCCTCCGGCTCCGGACGGCCGGAGTCATCGCGTCCGCCCACCTGGCCGTCGCAGCACTTGCCACCCGCTCCTACGCCGCGCCCAGCCCGCCGGTTTCCCCGTCGCCAAGCCCCTCGGCGACAACACGGGCCAATGAGGACTGCAAGCTCCTCATCGGGTCGGCCAAGGACTACTGCGAGAAGGGCGACGGCGCCTCGGGCGGCTCCAAGCCCGGACTGAGCAACGACCCCACCGACGCCCTCAACCCCCTCGCCTCCCTGGCCAAGGGCTGCGCCGACGCCGCCGCCTGGATCGTCAACAAGCTCAGCGAAGCCGTCAAAAGCACCGCCAACGTTGACTTCACCAACCCCGCCTTCCTCAAGCAGTACGCCGTCGTCTTCGCCGCCTCCACCATCCTCACCCTCGTCCTCTGGCTCCTCGCCGTGGCCAAGCGCGCCGTCCGCGGCGTCCCCCTCACCACCGCCCTCTCCGAAGCCATCGGCTTCCTCTGGCTCACGGTCCTCGCCTCCGCCTTCACCCCCCTGATCCTCTACACCGTCGTCTCCGCCACCGACGGCGTCACCGAGGTCATCGCCTCCGCCACCGGCAGCCAGACCGACGTCTTCTTCGGCTCCTTCTCCGAAGCCCTCAAGAAGGGCAGCGACATCGGCGGCGGCCCGATCATGCTGATCGTCGTCGCCCTCGTCACCGTCCTCGCCGCCGGAGTGCTCTGGCTGGAGCTCGTCATCCGCGCCGCCCTGCTCTACGTCGGCGCCCTCCTCGGCACCGTCGTCTACGCCGGACTCGTCGACCGCAACATGTGGGGCCACGTCCGCCGCTGGGCCGGCATCATGATCGCCGTCATCCTCGTCAAGCCGGTCATCGTCATCGTCCTCGGCCTCGCCGGAGCCCTCGCCGGCGAGAAGGGCCCCGACGCCTTCTCCGCCGTCGTCTCCGGCCTCGCCATCATCCTCCTGGCGATCTTCGCCTCCGCGATGATCTACCGCTTCGTCCCCGGCTTCGGCGACGAGATCGCCTCCGCCCGCAGCAACCGCTCCAAGGCCACCGACGGCGCCCAGGCCGCCGCCGTCATCAGCTCCCCGGCCTCCCTCGTCTCCCAGGGCATCAAGACCCACAGCAGCCGCGGCGGTGGCGCCCACCGCGCCTCCGGCGGCTCCACCGGAGGCGACGCCAACCAGATCTCCGGAGGCATGGCCGCCCACAGCAGTCGCGGCTCCGGCAGCGGGTCCGGCGGCGGAACCGTCCCCTCCGCCGCACCCCCGCCCCGCACTGGCTCGAGTACGAGGAACTCAGGAAACACAGGAGGTGACGGGCGTTGACGACCCAGTCCCACCAGCTCCACCCGATCGCGCCCCGCCGCACGTATCTCATCGGCCGCGCCAGGCCGAACGCGATCGTCGGCAAGAACCGCGAAACCGGCGAGATCGCCCTGATCATCGTCGGCGCGTTCTTCGGCATGATGAGCGGACTGCTCGTCCCCGACCTCACCCTGCGCATCGTGAGCCTCGCCGGCTTCCCCATGCTCGCCCTCGCCGCCGTGTACGTCCCCTACAAGGGCCGCACCTTCTACCGGTGGTTCGAGATCAGCCGCAGCTACAAGCGCACCCTGCGCCGCGGCACCACCTACCGCTCCGCCGTCATGGAATCCGGCACCCGCGCCGCCGACGGCCGCGAGGTCGAGGTCGGCCCGCCCCCCGGCATCGGCCGCATCAACTGGCTCGCCGCCCCCTTCGGCCCCGACGAGATCGCCGTACTCCTCCACGCCGACCGCCGCACCGTCACCGCCGCCATCGAGATCGAGGGCCCCGGCGTCGGCCTGCGCGACAGCGAGGACCAGGAAGCCCTCGTCGACCGCTTCGGCACCCTCCTCAAGCACGTCGCCAACGGCGACGGCTTCGTCACCCGCCTCCAGATGCTCGCCCGCACCCTCCCCGCCGACCCCGACGCCCACGCCAAGGACGTCGCCCAGCGCGGAGACACCCTGGCCCCCGGCTGGCTGCGCGACTCCTACGACCAGCTCCAGTCGATGGTCTCCACCTCCTCCGAGCAGCACCGCGCCTACCTCGTCGCCTGCATGCACTTCACCCGCGACCTGGCCGCCGAAGCCGTCGCCATCGCCCGCGCCTCGACCCCCCACAAGGGCCGCAAGCTCGACCGCGACGCCGGCCTCGCCATCGTCATGGCCCGCGAGCTCACCGACATCTGCGCCCGCCTCGCCGAGGCCGACATCCGCGTCCGCCAACCCCTCGGCCAGGGCCGCCTCTCCTCCCTCGTGCACTCCATGTACGACCCGGACCACCCCATCGACCACATCCAGGCCATGACCAAGCGCAACGCCTGGCCCGCCGAACTCGACGCCGTCGAACCGACCTACCTCCAGGCCAAGACCCGCGAGTCCTCCACCCGCGCCCCCTGGTGCCACGCCACCGCGTGGGTCAAGGAATGGCCTATGACCCCGGTCGGCGTGAACTTCCTCGCCCCCCTCCTCGTCCACACCCCCGACGTCATCCGCACGGTCGCCGTCACCATGGACCTGGAACCCACCGAAGTCGCCATCGAGCGGATGCTCACCGAGAAGACCAACGACGAGGCCGACGCGAGCCGCGCCGCCAAGATGAACCGCACCGTCGACCCGCGCGACATCGCCGCCCACGGCCGGCTCGACCAGAGGGGTGAAGATCTGGCCAGCGGCGCTGCCGGAGTCAACCTCGTCGGGTACATCACGGTGTCCTCGCGTTCACCGGAAGCCCTCGCCCGCGACAAGCGCACCATCCGCGCCTCCGCAGGCAAGTCCTACCTGAAACTCGAATGGTGCGACCGCGAGCACCACCGCGCCTTCGTCAACACCTTGCCGTTCGCCACCGGCATCCGACGCTAGCTGGAGGGAACGGCCGCCCCATGCGAGATCCCATGTCCGCCCTGACGGACGCCTTCACCAGCTTCCTCTTCGGCAAGGTCGAAACCACCCGCCTGCCCGTCCGTACCTCCACCGGCCAGGCGCAGGCCGTCTACCTGCCCACCGCCGCCCCCGGACTCGGCGACTCCGGCGTCATCATCGGCCGCGAGGTCTACAGCGGCAAGGGCTACATCTACGACCCCTTCCAGCTCTACGGCCAGCAACTCCCGGCCCCCCACTGGCTGGTCCTCGGCGAATCCGGCAACGGCAAGTCGGCGCTCGAAAAGACGTACGTCCTGCGCCAGCTCCGCTTCCGCGACCGCCAGGTCGTCGTCCTCGACGCCCAGGGCGAGGACGGCGTGGGCGAGTGGAACCTGATCGCCCAGCAGCTGGGGATAACCCCCATCCGCCTGGACCCCATCGCCGCCAACGACGACGGGATCCGCCTCAACCCCCTCGACCCGGCGATCACGACGACCGGCCAGCTCGCGCTGCTCCGGACCATCATCGAAGTCGCCATGGGCCACGGCCTCGACGAACGCTCCGGCTTCGCCCTCAAGGTCGCCCACGCCTACGTCGTGGACAGCATCCGGGACCGCCAGCCCGTCCTGACCGACATCGTGGAACAACTGCGCCACCCCGAAGCCGAATCCGCCCTCGCCATGAACGTCGACATAGACGACGTCCGGGCCTGGGGCCTCGACGTGGCCCTCGTCATCGACCGCCTCGTCGACGGCGACCTGCGCGGCATGTTCGACGGCCCCACCACCGTCGGCATCGACCTCGACGCGCCCCTGATCGTCTTCGACCTCTCCCACATCGACCGCAACTCCATCGCCATGCCCATCCTCATGGCGATCGTCGGCGTGTGGCTGGAACACACCTGGATCCGCCCGGACCGGAAAAAACGGATCTTCCTGGTCGAAGAGGCCTGGCACATCATCAACAGCCCCTTCGTCGCCCAGCTGTTCCAGCGCCTCCTCAAGTTCGGCCGCCGCCTCGGCCTGTCCTTCGTCGCCGTCGTCCACCACCTCTCGGACGTCGTCGACGGCGCCGCCGCACGCGAAGCCGCGGCCATCCTCAAGATGGCCTCGACCCGCACCATCTACGCCCAGAAGGCCGACGAGGCCCGCGCCACCGGCCGGGTCCTCGGCCTCCCCCGATGGGCGGTGGAGATCATCCCCACCCTCACCCCCGGCATCGCCGTCTGGGACGTCAACGGCAACGTCCAGGTCGTCAAACACCTGATCACCGAAACCGAACGCCCCCTCGTCTACACCGACCGCGCGATGACCGAGTCCTCCACCCCCCAGCAGCTCCCCGAGGACCTGCTGGCCGCCGAACTCGAAGCGGAGGAACGCGCCCTGTACATCGAGCGCCAGCGGGGCGCCGGCCCCGGCTCGGCCGCCACGGTGGCCTGACCGTGCCCGACCCCAGACGTACGGAGCCCCCGGCGCGAGCCGGCGGCATCCCCGACGGAGTCCTGGTCGGCCTCCTGGCCTTCCTCCTCGGCCTCGCCGTCCTGGTCTGGTCGGCCACCGGCCTGGCCGCCCTCTTCTCGAAGGGCGCCTGGCCGTCCACGGTCACCTTCACCCGCACCCCGGGGGCCGTCCGCGCCCTGATAGCGCAACCCCACGACATCGCGGCGGCCTGGCCCGACACCGCCCCGGCGGCGCTGTCCGGGTGGGGCCTGTTCTGGGGCCTGTTCATCAGCCAGCTGCTCGTGATGCTGGTCCTCACGATCTTCACCCTGGGCGTGGTCGCCCGCACCAAGGCCCGCCGCCACAACCCGGCCCCCACCACAGCAGCACCCCCGCACCCCGACCTCAAGACCCAGGCCCAGGCCCAGGCCCCGATCCCGATCCCGGCTCCGGATCCACTCGCGGCTCACACCCCGGCTCCGGCCCAAGCCCACACCCCGATCCACACCCCGACCCACGCTCCAGCGCCGGCCCAGGCCCCGGCACCGATCGCGACTCCGGATCCGTTCCCGGCCCAGGAGCCCGCACCCATCCCCGTGCCCGAGGCCGGCGTCCCACCGACCCGGCCCCGCCCCGCCCCCGTCGACGAGGCCTACCGCTACGGCTTCGGCTACGCCCCGAAGCCCGCGGCCCCGGCACCGGCACCGACCGGCCACCTCACCGCACCCACCACACCCACCTCACCCACCCCGCACACCACCCCCGCCCGCCTCACCTACGCCACCCCCGCGGAACGCCACCGCCTCGCCGCGCAGGCCATCGCTTCCGCCGAGGGCGCCGTCCTCGTCGTCACCTCGTCCCCCGCCCTCTGGTCGGATACCAAGGACGCACGGGCGAAACTCGGACCGGTCCTGCTCTACGACCCCTCGCACCTGTGCGACACCCCGGCCCGCATGCACTGGAACCCCGCAGAAGGCTGCGCCGACCGCGACACCGCCGCCGCACGCGCGATCGCCCTGCTGGCCCCCGTACGCCCCCAGGCCCGCCTGGACGCGGCCGTCGCAGACACCGCCGAGACCCTCCTGCGCAGCTGGCTCCAGGCGGCCGCCCTCGACGAGCGCCCCTTCAAGCAGCTGCACCGCTGGGCCCAGGGCAACTCCGCCCAGGACCCCGTCCGCATCCTGCGCACCCACCTCCAGGCCGCCCCCGGAGCCGCCGGCGAACTCGAAAGCGCCCTCACCGGGCACCCCGAACGCCGTGAACAGGCCCAGTACCTCACCGCCCGGGCCCTGTCCTGCCTGACCTCGATCCACATCCGCGAGGCCTGCACCCCGAACCGCACGGATGCCCTCACCCTCGCATCGTTCCTCGCCGAAGGGGGCAGCCTGTACGTGGTGGGCGAACCCCTCGAAGACCCCCGGACCCGCCCGGGTGCGATGCCCCTGCTGACCGCACTCGCCTCCAGCGTGGTCGAGCACGGCCGGCGCGTGGCCGTACGGTCATCCGCCGGTCGGCTCGACCCACCACTGACCCTGGTCCTGGAGGACGTCGCGGCCGTGGCGCCCGTACCCCAGCTCCCGGAACTGCTGACGGACGAGACGCTCCCGCTCCTCGCCCTGTGCCGCAGCCGCGAACAGGCCCGGGCCCACTGGCCCCGGGCCGACCTCCCCTGAACCGCCGCTACGCCGGCCGCGCGACCCCGTACTCCAGCTCCCGCGCCCCGGAGTCCCCGGGCACCGGCACGGTCAGCCCGCTCGCCTCGAACCCGTAGCGCCGGTAGAACGCCCCGGCCCGCGCGTTCTCCTCGTGCACGAAGAGCCGTACGCGGGCCAGCTCGGGCCCCTCCAACGACCAGGCCCACTCCAGCGCGGCCGTGAACAGGGCCTCGGTCAGCCCGGTCCCGCGCTGCTCCTCCCGTACGAAGACCCCCACCAGATGCCCCTGCGAGGCCTCGACGGGGTTCCCGAAGAAGTCGGCCGTCCCGCCCTCCTCGACCAGCACGGTGACGGAGCCGTCCCATCGCCCGTCGGCCGCCTCGGCGACGAACTGCCGGGCCGCCCGCCCGCTCGCCGCCCCCGCGACCCGCCCCTGCCAGTACTCGTCGGGCCGGGCCCGCGCGTCCTCCAGCGTGTCCAGGAAGGCCACCGGAGCCGCCGGATCCCGCAATGCGGAGATCCTCAGCTCCTTGGCCTTCTCCCACTCATCGGCCCGCACCGTACGTATCGCATGCTGTGTCATGGCCGGATCCTAACCACCCACCCCCACAGGGCTGTTGCAGACTGCACCCATGCACCAGCCACACCCCGAACCCCACACCCGCGCGATCGCGCACGTCACCGCGCTCGCCTCGGGCCCCGCCCTGGACCCGAGGCTCACGGTCACCCTGAACTTCCACCCGGACCGTTCCCTGAACGACCGTCCGGTGCTCACGGCCCTGGCCGAAGACGGCGTGTACCGCTCCCAGTTCGTCACGGGCACCAGCAACGGCGGACTCACCGCCCATCCCGGCGGAGCGCGCTGGCAGTGGGAGAGCCGCATATTCGGCGGCGCCTACGACGCCGCGCCGGCCGAGGCCCGCCCGGTGTACGGCGCCCTCAACTTCCGCCACTCCGCGGCCGGCGCCGCCCCCCGCTTCGGCTCGGCCCACTTCCGCCTCGCCCCGGAAACCCTCTCCCGGACCACCTTCTGCTACCCGGACAGCTATCTGGAGCCGGAATCGTTCGGGGTCGCCACCCGCATGTCCCTGATCGCCTTGGCCGAAGCCGACGACCAGGACGCCCTGGACGACTACGTCGAAGCCCAGGTACACACCCCGGTCCGGCTGGACCGCGACGTCTCCGCCCTCGTACTGGACCCCAGTTACCGCGACACCGAGATCGAGGCGGCAGCGGCGGCCCTCCCCTGCCCCACGGAATGGCATCCGGGCTTCCGCCTGACCGTCACGGAACTACGGCGGCACCCCGACTACCGCGGCCAGGAATTCGTCGACCTCGGCGAATCCATCGCGGTGGCCGGCGTCCTGACCCCCCGCATCCTCGGCGAGGCGGCCCGTACCGGCGACCACGACGAGCAGGCCCTGAAGCGCGTCTGGCACTACCTGGCCCGCTTCGGCCTCTGCCAAAACTCAAACTGAACCTGAAACTGAACCTGATAACCGGCCCGTAAACGCAGAAAAGCCCCGCACCATAAGGTGCGGGGCTTTCCCACAATGATTGTTCGGCGGCGTCCTACTCTCCCACAGGGTCCCCCCTGCAGTACC
>NZ_JBEXKC010000057.1:0-51484 GCF_040609475.1 Streptomyces sp. NPDC004667
GGTCGGCCCCCTTGCGCCGCCGCCCGGCCCGCCGCCCCTCACCCCCGCCCCGGGGAGCGGGCACCCCGGCCTCGGCCCCGAGGTGGGAAACGGGGCCGGGGCCGGGGCCCGAGTTGTATCCGGAGTCGGCCCCGGAGCCAGAGCTTGGGCCGGGGACGGGGCCGAAGCCAGGGCCGGAACCCGGGACCGGGCCGAAGCCGAAGCTTGAGCCGGGAACGGGGCCAGGGCCGGAGCCGGGAACCGGGCCGAAGCCGAAGCTTGAGCCGGGAACGGGGCCAGGGCCGGAGCCGGGAACCGGGCCGAAGCCGAAGCTTGAGCCGGGGACGGGGACCGGGCCGAAGCCGGCGCCGGCGTCGGAGGCCCGACCGGCCTCGAAGGTCCGGCCGTCCCGGGATGCCCGGCCGGGTACCGCTCCGGGCCCCGGACCCGCCCCCGCGGGCCCCGCGGGCCCCTCGGGCGCGCCGGCCGGGGCGGGGTCCGGCCAGGGGGTACGGCGGTGACTGCCCTGCGTATCGCTCACGTCGCTCGCTCCACTGGTCCGGCCCCGGCTGGTTCGGGCACGGCACCCTAGCGGGAGCGGCCGTCACGCACCAAAGCCGTTCGACCACGCAGCGTGTCGGACGAACAGGTGTGTCAGTCGCGTCAGCGGTCAGTCGTGTCAGTAGTCGAAGGCGCGCGCCGTATTGGCGGCCAGCGCCGTGGCCATCGCGTCCTCGTCGATGCCGCGCACCGCGGCCATCGCCCGCACCGTCAGCGGAATGAGGTACGGCGCGTTGGGCCGCCCGCGGTAGGGCGCCGGAGTGAGGTACGGGGCGTCGGTCTCCACCAGCACCAGCTCCAGCGGGGCCACGGCCAGGGCCTCGCGCAGCGGCGCGGCGTTCTTGAAGGTGACGGTTCCGGCGAAGGACATGTAGTACCCGGCGGCCGCGCACTCGCGGGCCATCTCGGCGTCGCCCGAGTAGCAGTGGAAGACGGTCCGCTCGGGCGCACCCTCCTCCCGCAGCACGCGCAGCACGTCCGCGTGGGCGTCGCGGTCGTGGATGACCAGCGCCTTGCCCTGCCGCTTGGCGATCTCGATGTGCGCCCGGAAGGAACGCTCCTGCGCCGCCATCCCCTCCGGCCCGGTGCGGAAGTAGTCGAGTCCGGTCTCGCCGACCGCCTTGACGTGGTCCAGCGCGGCCAGCGCCTCGATCTCGGCCAGGGCCGCGTCGAGGGCCGCCTCGCCGCCGCCGGTCCGCGCGCCCTGGCGGGACCAGCCGTCCGGGTCGCCGTGGACGATCCGGGGGGCTTCGTTCGGGTGCAGGGCCACCGCCGCGTGGACGTTCGGGTGGACGGCGGCGGTCTCGGCGGCCCACCGCGAGCCCTTCACGTCGCAGCCCACCTGGATGACCGTGGTCACCCCCACGGAAGCCGCCTTCGCCAGGCCCTCCTCGACCGTGCCGGCCTGCATGTCGAGGTGGGTGTGCGAATCCGCCACCGCCACCCGGAGCGGTTCGGGCAGCGGTGGCGGCGTGTCCTTCGCCCCCGTCTTGTCATCGCGTGTCATACGGCCGATCTTATGACCGGCGCAGACGCCCCAGCAGACGGGAGAACCAGCTCCGGCGCCGCTCCGGCGCGTCGGCCCCGACCGGCCCGGGGGTGTCGTGCGGCCGTGCGTGCCTGCGCGGCTTCGGGGTCCGCGGGACGTCGGCGCCGGCCGGCACCGGCCCGGCGATCCCGGGTGCGACGCGGTGGTGGTAGAGCTGGTCGAGCATGCCGAGCACCGAGGAGACCTGCCCCGCCCGCATGATCCGTACGACGTGCCCGCCACAGTTCAGGCAGGTGGGATTGGACAGCGGGGAGGGCACCCGCTCGCCGTTGACCGTGTACATGATGAACGGCTGACCCGTGCCGTCGACGTGGTGTTCTATCGCGTAGGCCTGCTCCCACCCGTACCCGCACTTCATGCACGCGAAGGAGTACGCCTCGTGCACGGTCTGTACGGCAGGTGTGGATACGGCGTCCGATACGGCCAGGGGTGCGGGTACCGGGGTGTCTGCGATCTCACTCATGCCAGCTCCTCTTGTTCCACTGGTGCCATTGCCAGTGGACGCCTCTTCGGGCGGGAGCGCATCAGACCCTGTCCAGTGTTGGACCGTCTTTGGGCCAGTCATGCCAAAAGTCGCCGGTGCACGGTCTGAGCTTTGCTTTTCAGGCCGGCTCTTTACCGACCTACGGCATCTTTCGAGTCGCATTCTTTGCCGCGACGACCGCGTCGAAGACCTCGCGCTTGGGTAGTCCCGCCTCTGCCGCGACCGCCGCGATGGCCTCCTTGCGGCGCTCCCCCGCCTCCTCGCGCACCCGCACCCGCCGCACCAGCTCCTCGGCGTCCACGTCGCCCGGTACGGCCGCCGGGGCGCCCTCGACCACGATGGTGATCTCCCCGCGGACCCCGTCGGCCGCCCACAGCGCGAGGGCGCCGAGCCCGCCGCGCTTGACCTCCTCGTAGGTCTTGGTCAGCTCGCGGCAGACGGCGGCCCGCCGGTCCGCGCCGAACACCTCGGCCATCGCCGCCAGGGTGTCGTCGAGCCGGTGCGGGGCCTCGAAGTAGACGAGCGTGCGCCGCTCGCCCTCGACCTCGCGCAGCCGGCCCAGGCGCTCGCCCGCCTTGCGCGGCAGGAACCCCTCGAAGCAGAAGCGGTCCACCGGCAGCCCGGACAGCGCGAGCGCGGTGAGCACGGCGGACGGCCCGGGTACGGCCGTGACCTTGATGTCCTTCTCGACGGCGGCGGCGACCAGCCGGTAGCCGGGGTCGGAGACCGAGGGCATCCCGGCGTCCGTCACCAGCAGCACCCGCTTGCCGGCCTCCAGGGCCTCGACGAGCTCCGGGGTCCGGGCGGACTCGTTGCCCTCGAAGTACGACAGCACCCGCCCGGTGGTGTGCACGCCGAGCCCCTGCGTCAGCCGGCGCAGCCGCCGGGTGTCCTCGGCGGCGATCACATCGGCCCGCTCCAGCTCGGCACCGAGCCGGGGCGGGGCGTCGGCGAGGTCCCCGATGGGGGTCCCGGCGAGGACGAGCACGCCGTCGGTCGGGGAGGTGGCTTCGGTACCGCGGGCCTGTTCAGCTGTCACCCCGCCATCTTCTCATCGGTCCCGGCACGGCTCCGGGCCCTCCCGTCCGCCCCGCGCGACGCACCCGCTCCGGACCGACTTCGCACGTCCCGACCCACGTGGGGGCTGGGGCTCCACAGGGGCGTTCCCTACGATGACCCGGTGACCAGTACCGCGACGCCGCCGCCCAGCCCCGCGGGGGCCCCGCCCGTCCCGCCGGGCGCGGGCGACTCCGCGCCCGAGCCGTCCCCCTGGCTGCGCCGCCTGCGGGGCTTCGGCTACACGCCGGCCGCGCCGCCCGCCGACGTCCGCACCCGCCTGGTGCCCCCGTACGCCCGCCCGTCCGGGCAGCTCTGGACGGCGCTCGGGGTCCCGGAGGCGAGCCGACACGGCTGGCAGCGGTTCATGGGGTGGGCCGGGCCGCTGCTGGTGACGCTGGTGGCCGGGGTGCTGCGGTTCGTGCACCTGGGCAGCCCGAAGGCGGTGATATTCGACGAGACGTACTACGCCAAGGACGCCTGGGCGACGATCCGCCAGGGCTACGAAGCCAGTTGGCCCAAGGATGTCGACAAGTCGATCCTCGCGAATCCCGACGCCGTGCCGCTCCCCCTGGACCCCGGCTACGTCGTGCACCCGCCGGTCGGCAAATGGGTGATCGGGCTCGGCGAGTGGATGTTCGGCTTCGACCCGTTCGGCTGGCGGTTCATGACGGCCGTGCTCGGCACCCTGTCGGTGCTGATGCTCTGCCGGATCGGCCGCCGGCTGTTCCGCTCCACCTTCCTCGGCTGCCTGGCCGGCGCGCTGCTCGCGGTGGACGGCCTGCACCTGGTGATGAGCCGCACGGCCCTCCTCGACCTCGTCCTCATGTTCTTCGTACTGGCGGCCTTCGGGGCGCTGGTCATCGACCGCGACAAGGCCCGTGCCCGGCTCGCGGCGGCGCTCCCGCTCGACGAGGAGGGCCGGGCCCGCCCCGACCGGGACATCGCGCGGAACCTGCGGCTGGGCCTGCGCCCGTACCGGCTGCTGGCCGGCGTCTGCCTGGGCCTGGCCTTCGGCACCAAGTGGAACGGCCTGGTGGTGCTGGCCTTCTTCGGCGTGCTGACCGTGCTGTGGGACGCGGCCGCCCGCCGCACCGCCGGCGCGGGCACCCCGTACGCGGCGATGCTGCGCCGGGACGCGCTGCCGGCCTTCCTGTCGACGGTGCCGGTGGCGATCGGCGTGTACCTGGCCTCCTGGGCGGGCTGGATCCTGAGCCCGGACAACGGCAAGGGCGGCTACTTCCGCGACTGGGCCGCCAAGTACGACCAGAACAGCTCCCTGTCCTTCCTCCCGGAGTGGCTGCGCAGCCTGTGGCACTACGAGACCGAGGTCTACAAGTTCCACGTGGGCCTGACCTCGGGCCACACCTACGAGTCGAACCCGTGGAGCTGGCTGGTCCTGGGCCGGCCCGTCTCCTACTTCTACGAGTCCCCCTCCCCCGGCACCGACGGCTGCCCGGCGACCGAGGCGGGCAAGTGCGCCCGCGAGGTCCTGGCCCTGGGCACCCCGCTGCTGTGGTGGGCGGGCTGCTTCGCACTGCTGTACGTGCTGTGGCGGTGGTTCTTCCGCCGCGACTGGCGTGCGGGCGCCATCGCGTGCGCGCTGGGCGCCGGCCTGCTGCCCTGGTTCAACTACCAGGAGCGGACCATCTTCTACTTCTACGCGGTGGTCTTCGTCCCGTACCTGTGCCTGGCGGTGGCGATGATGATCGGTGCCCTCCTGGGCCCGGCGGGCTCCACCGAACGCCGCCGCGCCCTGGGCGCGATCGGAGCGGGCGTCCTCGTCCTGCTGATCATCTGGAACTTCATCTACTTCTGGCCGATCTACACCGGCGGCACCCTGCCGATGGACTCCTGGCGCGGCCGCATGTGGCTGGACACCTGGATCTAGCGCGTTCGCCGTGTCGCCGCGTTCGCCGGTGTCGCCGTGTTCACCGTGTGACGCGTGCGACATCCCGTTCCGATGAACAACAGCGTGGCGGCACGCTCGCACAGCGTAAGGTCCACACCAGGAGTTCTTTGAACGTGTTCAGAGAACGGGGGTTCCTGGGGAGGGGACGCATGAACGGGGCAGCGAAGGGCGCCATCGTCGGCGGGGTGTTTCTCGCCATGGTCGGCGGCACCGCGTACGGGGTCTACAGCCTGGTCGGGGACGAGGGGGCCGGGGGCGGCGACGCCAAGGGGTCGATGAGCGGCAGCGCGCCGGCCGGACAGAAGGCGAGCGGGCCCGTCACCGAGAAGGAGACCGCGGAGACCGCGCGGGCCTTCCTGGCCGCGTGGGCGGCTGGCGACGACCAGGCGGCGGCCGGACTGACGAACAACACGCAGGCCGCGCAGTCGGCGGTCGCCGACTACCGCAAGGCCGCGTACGTCTCCAAGGCCGTCATCACCCCCGGCACGCCCGAGGGCACCACCGTTCCCTTCAAGGTGGAGGCCGAGGTCTCCTACCAGGGCGCGACCAAGCCCCTCGTCTACGACTCCCGGCTGACCGTCGTACGCGGGGCGACCACCGGCAAGCCGCTCGTCGACTGGCAGCCCTCGGTGATCCACCCCCAGCTCCAGCGCGACGAGCGGCTGCGCGCGGGCACCCCGGCGAGCCCGCCGGTGAAGGCCGTGGACCGCCACGGCAAGGAACTCACGGCGGAGCGCTACCCGTCGCTGGGCCCGGTCCTGGACGCGCTGCGCAAGACGTACGGGGAGAAGACCGGCGGCACCCCCGGCGTCGAGCTGTGGATCGAACCCGCCGGCCCCGACGCCCCCAAGCGGACCCTCGTGACGCTGGTCGAGGGGAAGCCCGGACAGATCGAGACCGTCCTGGACGCCGACGTGCAGGCGGCGGCCGAGAAGGCGGTCGCCGCCCACGCCGAGGCCTCGGTCGTCGCGGTCCAGCCGAGCACCGGCGACATCCTGGCGGTGGCCAACCACCGCCGGGACGGATTCAACGCGGCGATGCAGGGCAAGCGGGCGCCCGGCTCCACCCTGAAGATCGTGACGGCGGCGATGCTGCTGGAGAAGGGCCTGGTGGCCGCGGACCGGCCCGCGGCCTGCCCGGCCACGGCCTCCTGGGACGGCAAGGTCTTCCGCAACCAGGGCGGCTTCTCCACGCAGGGGCAGCCCTTCTCGAACAGCTTCGCCCGATCCTGCAACACCGCCTTCATCAGCCTGATCGACGATGTGAAGGACAACGGCGCCCTGCCGGCCGTGGCCCGGGAGGCCTTCGGCATCGGGCTGGACTGGAAGACGGGCGTCCCCTCGCAGGACGGGACGGTTCCGGTGACCTCCGGTTCCGCGGCGGCGGCCGAGTACATCGGCCAGGGCGCGGTCCAGATGAACCCGCTGAACATCGCCTCCATCACGGCCACGGCCCGCACCGGCGTGTTCCGACAGCCGGTGCTCGTCAAGGCCTCCCTGGACGGGCGCACCCTGGCCACGGCCTCGCGCCGGCTGGCGCCCGGGGTCTCGGCGCAGCTGGTCCAGATGATGCGGCAGACCGCCACCGGCGGCACCGCCGCGGGGGCGATGTCCTCGGTCCACGGCTCCGACAAGGGCGCGAAGACCGGCTCGGCGGAGGTCGACGGCGCGGCCGCCCCCGACAGCTGGTTCACCGGCTTCAGCGGTGACGTGGCCGCCGCGGCGATGGTCGAGGGCGGCGGCCACGGCGCCGACGCGGCGGGCCCCATCGTCGCCCAGGTCCTGAACTCCTGACGCGCCGCCCGACGGGGTCGCGGGCCCGTGGAGATCACGGGCCCGCGCAGGTGACCGTCCCGGCGGGATCACAGGCTCCCGCAGGTCACCGTCCCGCCGCGGTCACAGGCAGGTGCGCAGCGCGCGGACCAGGGACTGGGCGCGGGGGTCGGCGGTGACCGACTTGGCGTGGGAGTTCGTCACGTAGCCGAAGCCGATGCCCGCCTCCGGGTCCGCGAACGCCAGTGAGCCGCCCCGTCCCGGGTGGCCGAAGGAGGCCGGGGACAGCAGCGGCGAGGCCGGGCCGTGCAGCATGTACCCCGGGCCGAAGCGGGTGCCCACCACCAGCACCCGGTCGGCGCCGGAGGCGAACTCCGTACCGGCGAGCGCGGTCGTCGCCGGGGTGAAGACGCGGGCGCCGTCCTCGACCACCCCGATGGTGGCCCCGTAGAAGCGCGCCAGTGCGCGGGCCGTGCCGATGCCCGCGGAGCCGGGCAGTTCGGCGGCCCGGTACACGGGGTCGTTCTCGTCGGGCTGGGGGTCGATGGCGGCGAAGGCGCGGCGGGTGAGGGACTCCGGGTCCGCGTAGGCCTCCGAAACGTTTCTCCTGGGCCGGGTCTTCAGCAGGCCCGCACTCGCCGGGGGCTCGACCGGAGCCACCCGGCCCACCCGGTGCTCCTGCTCCTCCGGCAGGCCGATCCAGAAGTCCAGTCCCAGCGGCTCGGCGATCTCCTCGGCGAGGATCCCGCCCACCGTGCGGCCGGTCGCCCGCAGCACCAGCTCGGACACCAGCCAGCTGAAGGTCTGGGCGTGGTAGCCGTGCGCGGTGCCCGGTTCCCAGTGGGCCCGCTGGGCGGCGACGGCGCGCGCGCCGGTGACCCCGTCCACCGCCTGCGCGACGGTGAGTCCGCGGTCCAGCGCGGGCACCCCGGCCTGGTGGGCGAGCAGGTGGCGGACCAGGGTCCGTTCCTTGCCGCCCGCCTTGAACTCCGGCCAGTACGAGCCCACGGGCGCGTCCAGGTCCAGCAGTCCGCGCTGGTGCAGGAGCAGCGGCACGGCGGCGGCCACGCCCTTGGTGGCGGAGCGCACGATCTGCGCGGTGTCCTCGGTCCAGGGCTCGGTGCCGTCGGCGTCCTTGGTGCCGCCCCACAGGTCGACGACCTTGCGGCCGTCGCGGTAGACGGCGACGGCCGCGCCCCGGTCCCCGAGCACCTCGAAATTGCGCGCGAAGGCGTCTCTGACGGGCTCGAAGCCCTCGGTCACCACACCCTGGATGTTCACGTCCGGGGCAACAACCGCAGGCCGGCGCTTATGCCACGGTCCGCTTATGCCACGGTCACCGAGCGCGGGTCGAAGCCGAAGGGCAGCTCCAGCCGGTGGGCGCCCATCAGGGCCTCGTCGCACAGCAGGTCGCGGGTGCGGCCGTCGGCGGCGATGACGCCCTCGCTGAGGATCACCGAGCGCGGGCAGAGTTCCAGCGCGTACGGCAGGTCGTGGGTGACCATCAGCACGGTCACGTCCAGCGAGCGCAGGATGTCGGCGAGCTCGCGGCGCGAGGCGGGGTCGAGGTTGGAGGAGGGCTCGTCCAGGACGAGGATCTCGGGGCGCATCGCCAGTACGGTCGCCACCGCCACCCGGCGGCGCTGCCCGAAGGAGAGGTGGTGCGGCGGGCGGTCGGCGAAGTCGGCCATGCCGACCAGTTCGAGGGCCTCGCGGACCCGCTCCTCCAGTTCGGCGCCGCGCAGGCCGGCCGCCGCCGGGCCGAAGGCCACGTCCTCGCGGACGGTCGGCATGAAGAGCTGGTCGTCGGGGTCCTGGAAGACGATGCCGACGCGGCGGCGGATCTCGGCGAGGTTGCGCTTGTCCACGGGCAGCCCGGCGACGGTCACGGTGCCGACCCCGCCGCCGAGGATGCCGTTGAGGTGGAGCACGAGGGTGGTCTTGCCTGCGCCGTTGGGGCCGAGCAGGGCGACCCGCTCCCCGGCGGCGACGGTGAGGTCGACGCCGAAGAGGGCCTGGTGCCCGTCGGGGTAGGCGTAGGCGACGCCGGCCACCTCCAGGGAGGGCGGGGGCGACGCGGAAGCGGAGGCGGAGGCGGGGGCGGAGGGAGCGGTCACAGCGTCCATCCCATCAGACAGACGGCGAGGGCCGTCACCGGGAGCACGGCCGCGTAGGCCCACTGGGCGCGGCTGGCCGTGACGTCGTCGATCACCGGCATCGAGCCGGTGTAGCCGCGGCTGACCATCGCGAGGTAGACCCGCTCGCCGCGTTCGTAGGAGCGGATGAAGAGGGCGCCGGCCGTTTTGGCGAGGACGCCCCAGTGGCGCACGCCCCGGGCCTCGAAGCCGCGCGAGCGGCGGGCGATGGACATCCGGCGCAGCTCTCCGCTGATCACGTCGCCGTACCGGATCATGAAGGAGGCGATCTGGACCAGCAGCGGCGGGAGCTTGAGGCGCTGGAGGCCCAGCAGCAGGGCGCGCAGTTCGGTCGTCGAGGCGAGCAGGACGGAGGCGGCCACGCCGAGGGTGCCCTTGGCCAGGACGTTCCACGCGCCCCACAGACCGGAGACGCTCAGCGAGAGGCCGAGGACGTGGACCTGCTCGCCCTCGGCGACGAAGGGCATGAGGACGGCGAAGGCCACGAAGGGGACCTCGATCAGCAGCCGTCGCAGCAGGAAGCCGGCGGGGACCCGGGCCGCCGCCGCGACGACCGCGAGCAGGACGGCGTAGAGGCCGAAGGCCCACATCGCCTCGCGCGGGGTGGAGACGACGACGACCACGAACGCGAAGGTCGCGGCGATCTTGCAGTGCGGCGGCAGCCCGTGGACGGGCGAGTGCCCGTGCCGGTACAGCCTGTGCGCGTGGCCGGCCCCCATGTCAGTGGGCCGAGGGGGCGGCCGGGGCGGTGGCGGTGAGGTCTTCCGCGCGGCGCCGGCGCACGGACCAGAAGATGCCGGTGCCCACGACGACGGTCACGCCGACGCCGATGATCCCGGCGAGGCCGCCGGAGAGGCGGGCGTCGGAGACGTCCTTGACGCTGTAGTCGGCGAGCGGGGAGCCCGCGGCGGCGTGTTCCCGGGCCTTGGCGTCGATGCCCTGGTCGGCGGCCACCTTCTCCAGGCCGTCGGGGCTGGAGGAGGCGTAGTAGGAGACGAACCCGGCGAGGACGAGGGCGGTGACCAGGCCGCTGATCCACAGCGGGCGGGTGGAGCGGGCGGCGGCGGGCACGGGGGCGGCGGCCGACGCGGGCGCGGCGGGCGCGTCGACAAGTCGACCGTCGACGCGCAGCTTCAGCGGGGCGGCCAGTCCGCGCGCCCCGTGCACCAGGTCGGGCCGTACGGCGATGACGGCGCCCACGGTCGCGGCGGTGATGACGGCCTCGCCGATGCCGATGAGGACGTGCACGCCCACCATCGCGGTGAACACCTTGCCGATCGGGACGTCGGTGGTGCCGCCGAGGGCGTAGAAGAGGGTGAACATGACGGCCGCGCCGGGCACCGAGAGCAGCGCTCCGGCGAAGGCCGCGACGGTGACCGAGCGGCGGCCGGCCGGCAGCACCTTGAGCAGCCCGCGGAAGACGGCGTAGGCGACGACCACGGTGACGACGGCCATGTTGGAGATGTTGACGCCGAGGGCGGTCAGGCCGCCGTCGGCGAAGAGGATGCCCTGCATGAGCAGGACGACGGAGACGCAGAGGACGCCCGTGTAGGGGCCGACGAGTATGGCGGCGAGCGCCCCTCCCAGCAGGTGGCCGCTGGTGCCGGCCGCGACGGGGAAGTTCAGCATCTGGACGGCGAAGATGAAGGCGGCGACGAGGCCGGCGAGCGGGGCGGTGCGTTCGTCGAGTTCGCGGCGGGCGCCGCGCAGGCTGACGGCGACGGCGGTGGCGGCCACTGCTCCGGCGGCCACCGAGACGGGTGCGTTGATGAATCCGTCGGGCACATGCATGGAGCGGCTCCGCTTCCTCTTCCTCACTAAGTCTTTAACCGTTCAAGAATAGTGCCCAGTTGCAAATGGTTGGCAAGAGCGGCTCCGTCACAAATGGACCCGCGCGCTTTCGTGGGAATGTGCGACGCTGGACGGACAAACGGACTCATTTGCTCCGATTTTGAGGAGTCTTGTCGATGTCAGCCACCGCCGAGAATCCACCGGGCCGCACCGCCGGGGCCGCCGGGACCGCCACCGCGACGGCGACCGCGACCGCGCCGCCGGCCCCGCCCGCTTCCGCCCAGGCCGTCGAGATGCGCGTGCGCGCCCGCGTCATCAGCGACGACCCCCTCTACCGCGCCATCCCCGTGGCCCTGCGCTTCACCTCCGCCGAGCCGCTCGCCGTCCGCGTCGTCTTCCCCGCCGAGCTGTCCCCGGAGGACACCGACAACGAGTGGGTCTTCCCCCGCGCCCTCCTGGAGGCGGGCCTGCTGGCCCCGACCGGGACCGGGGACGTCCGCGTGTGGCCCTGCGGCCGGGTGCAGGCCGTGGTCGAGTTTCACTCTCCCGAGGGAGTGGCCGTCATCCAGTTCGACATCGCCGCGCTGCGCCGCTTCCTGCGCCGCACGTACGCCGCCACCACCCGGTAGACCCGACGCCGCGCGACGGCATGACGGCGGACGGGACGAGACGCGACCGGCCCCGCACCTGGAGTCCAGGTGCGGGGCCGGGTTCGACGGCGTCGGCCGGTCAGGCGTTGACCAGCTCGCGGTCCTTGTCCGGACCCTCCGCGGAGCCGGAGCCGGCGTCGCCGAGGTGCTTGCGCAGGCTCTCGCCCTCCACGTCCACGTTCGGCAGGATCCGGTCGAGCCACTTCGGCAGCCACCAGGCCTTGTGGCCGAGCAGCGCCAGCACCGCCGGAACGATGGCCATGCGGACCACGAAGGCGTCGAAGAGGACGGCGACGGCCAGGCCGAAGCCGATCATCTTGACCATCGCGTCGCTGGCCCCCAGGAAGCCGGAGAAGACGGCGATCATGATCACGGCGGCGGCCACGACCACGCGGGCGCTGTACTGGAAGCCGGTGACCACGGCCTGGCCGGGACGCTCGCCGTGGACGTACGCCTCACGCATCCGGGTGACCAGGAAGACCTCGTAGTCCATCGCCAGGCCGAAGACCACGCCCACCATGAAGATCGGCATCATCGACATGATCGGGCCGGTCTGCTCCACCCCGAACAGCGAGCCGAGCCAGCCCCACTGGAAGACCGCGACGACCGCGCCGAGGGCCGCGACGACCGACAGCAGGAAGCCGAGGGCCGCCTTGAGCGGGACCAGGATCGAGCGGAAGACCAGCATCAGCAGCAGGAAGGCCAGGCCGACCACGAGCGCCAGGTAGGGCAGCAGCGCGTCGTTCATCTTCTGCGAGAAGTCGATGTTCATCGCGGTCTGGCCGCTGACGTACACGCCCTCGGGGTCGCCCTCGCGGATCGAGTGGACGAGGTCCTCGGTCTTGACGGAGGACGGCCGGTCCTTCGGGATGACGCTGACGATCGCCGCGTCCTTGGCCTCGTTCTGGACCGGCGGCATCACGACCGCCACCCCGTCCAGGCCCTTGATCCGGTCGGCGGTCTTGTCGGCGAGCGCCTTGTCGCCGTCGACGACCACCATCAGCGGACCGTTGAAGCCGGGGCCGAAGCCCTCGGAGAGCAGGTCGTACGCCTTGCGCTGGCTGGTGGAGACCGGCTTGGAGCCGTCGTCCGGCAGGCCCATCTCCAGCTTGCTCGCCGGGATCGCGACCGCGCCGAGGCCGATCACACCGACCAGCAGGACCATGATCGGGCGGCGCAGCACGAAGCGGGCCCAGCGGGTGCCGCCGTTGGCCTTGGGCTCGGTGCCGGCCGGCTTGCCCTTGCCGAAGAGCTTGCTCTTCGTCCCGGCGGGCAGCACCTTCCTGCCCGCGAAGCCCAGGATGGCGGGGACCAGGGTCAGGGCGACGAGCACCGCGATGACGACCGTTCCGGCGGCCGCGACACCCATCTTCGTCAGCATCGGGATGTTGACGACGGCCAGGCCCACCAGGGCGATGACCACGGTCAGACCGGCGAACACCACCGCGGAACCGGCAGTTCCGGTGGCCCGGCCGGCGGCCTCGTCACGCTCGCGGCCCTCGGCGAGCTCCGCGCGGTAGCGGGAGACGATGAAGAGGGCGTAGTCGATGCCGACCGCGAGGCCGATCATCATCGCGAGGGTGGAGGTGGTGTTGCCCAGGTCCAGCACGTTGGCGAGCGCGGTGATGGAGGAGACGCCGATGCCCACGCCGATCAGGGCGGTCAGCAGCGGCAGCCCGGCCGCGATCAGCGAACCGAAGGTGATGACGAGGACGACCGCGGCGATCAGGATGCCGATGACCTCGCCGGAGCCCGTCTCGGGGGCCTCCATCAGCGCGTCGCCGCCGATCTCGACCTGCAGTCCGGCCTTCTGCGCGGCGTGGCCGGAGTCCTTGAGGGCGTCGCGGGTGTCGTCCTTCAGCTCCATCCCGCTGACCTTGTACTTCACGCTGACGTAGGTGGTGGAGCCGTCCTGGCTCACCGCCTTCGTCTGGTACGGGTCCTCGACACTGGCGATCTGGTCGGCGCCGGCGCCGCCCTTCAGGTCCGAGATGAGCTTCTCGACCTCGGCCTTGGGCGCCGGGTCGGTGACCTTGGCGCCCGCCGGGGCCTTGACGACGATGCGGGCGGTCGCGCCGTCGGCGGACATGCCCGGGAACTTCTGGTCCAGCAGGTCGAAGGCCTTCTGGGCCTCCGTCCCGGGTATCGAGAAGGAGCCGGAGGTGGGCGCCGAAGCGGTCGCGGCGCCGAAGACGGCCGCGAACAGCAGCGCCACCCAGACGAGGGCGACGAGGCCGCGGCGCCTGAAGGCACCTCGGCCGAGCCGGTAGAGGAAGGTGGCCACGTCGTGGTTCTCCCGTTTCAGGTCGTGGGATGGATCCGGGACGGATCAGGGCGTCGAAAGCCGGCCCGACGACGAGAGCGGCGTGTCAGGAGCAGCGGGAAGTACGTGTGCGGGTGTACGGGGAAGGGCGGAACGGGCGGAACGGGTGGGCGCGCGCCGAGCGGGGACTCAGACGCCGAGGGCGGGGAAGACCACGGCGTCGACGAACTCTCCGAGGAAGGCCCGGTCCACGGACCGGTCCTCGATCAGCGGGAGGGCGATGAACGCCCCGATGAGCATGTGCGGAACGAAGTCCAGCGCCGGACAGTCCGGCCGGATCTCGCCCCGCGCCACCGCGCGCCGGAGCATCTCCTGGAGACCGTTGATCTCCGGGTCCACCAGCAGGTCGCGCAGCGCCCTGTGGAGCTCCGGGCTCTCGTGCACGGCATGGGCCAGACCCCGCATGAGCGCGGTGTCCTTGGCCATCTGCGCGTCGTCCGAACGCTCGACCATGAGCGCGAAGTCGCCGCGCAGGGTGCCCGTGTCGATCTCCCGCAGGGAGACCGGCTGGGTGCACCGCATCGCCTGGGCGACCAGCTCCGGCTTGCTCCCCCACTGGCGGTAGAGGGTGGCCTTGCTGGACTTCGTACGGGCGGCGACCGCGTCCATGGTCAGCGCCTCGTAGCCGACCTCGCGCAGGAGGTCGAGGACCGCCCCGTGGAGTTCGGCCTCGCGTTCGGGGGTGATCCGGCTGCGCCGAACCGACATGGCGTCGGCCACCCGGCAGCTTCCCTTCATCACGACCACCCATCCGAACGAAACCGTTTCGTACTCCACGAAGCCTACCCCCCTCCCTAACGAAACGAAACCGTTCCGTTTCGATGGGGGAGTGAGGTGGATCACCTGTACGAGTTGCCGCACCCCCCTGCCGCGGAAAGCATTGGGGGGTGAGTCACGACGTCGCGTACCT
The DNA here is from genome assembly GCF_040609475.1 of Streptomyces sp. NPDC004667. NCBI lineage: Bacteria > Bacillati > Actinomycetota > Actinomycetes > Kitasatosporales > Streptomycetaceae > Streptomyces > Streptomyces sp. NPDC004667. Next base: position 14,643 of record NZ_JBEXKC010000057.1, read on the forward strand.
CCGCTTCCCGCACCTGCACGACGATCTGCTGTGTTTCGCCACCGAGGACGACCTCTGGGTCGCCCCCCTGGTCCCCGACGGCCGCAGCCCCGGCCGCGCCTGGCGGATCACCGTCGACCGGACCAGGGTCGGCCATCCCCGCTTCTCCCCGGACGGAGGGCACATCGCCTTCACGACCTGGCGCAGCCTCGACCCCGAGATCCACCTCGCCCCCGTCGGCGGCGGACCCGCCCGCCGCCTCACCCACTGGGGTGCCACCGACACCCGCGTCTGCGGCTGGACCCCGCCCGACGAGGAGGGCCGCAGCGACATCCTGGCCGTGTCCTCCCACGGCCAGCCCTTCTCCTACTTCGCCTGGGCCTACAGCCTGCCCACCGACGGCAGCCCCGGCGGCCGCCTCCCCTGGGGTCCCGTCTCCGACATCGCCGTCCACGCCCCCGACGGCCCCGGCGGCGAACGCCGCAGCCTGCTCCTCACCGGAAAACCCCCGCACGAGCCCGCCGCCTGGAAGCGCTACCGCGGCGGCGCCACCGGACGCCTGTGGCTGCACGGACAACGGCTGCTGGAGGACATCGAGGGCCACCTCGACTCGCCCATGTTCGTCAACGGCCGCATCGCCTTCCTCTCCGACCACGAGGGCATCGGCAACCTCTACTCCTGCCTCCCCGACGGCACCGGCCTGCGCCGCCACACCGACCACGACGCGTTCTACGCCCGGCACGCCTCCAGCGACGGCACCCGCGTCGTCTACCAGTGCGCGGGCGACCTCTGGCTCGTCGACTCCCTCGACGCCGACAGCACGCCCCGCCGGCTGGACGTCCGCCTCGGCGGCCCGCGCGCCGGCCGGCGCGTCTACCAGGTCCCGGCCGCCAGCAACGTCGACTCCCTCTCCGTCGACGCCACCGGCCGCGCCAGCGCCGTCGTCGTGCGCGGCAGCCTGTACTGGCTCACCCACCGCGACGGCCCGGCCCGCACCATCGCCGACACCCCGGGCGTACGGGTCCGGCTGCCCGAGATGCTCGGCAGCGGCGGACAGGTCGCCTACGTCACCGACGCCGAGGGCGAGGACGCGATCGAGATCGCCTACCTCCCCCGCGCCTCCGGGGAACGCGAACCCCGCCGGCTGGCCTCCGGCGAGCTGGGCCGCGTACTGGAACTGCTGTCCGACCCGGACGGGGAGCGCCTCGCCATCGCCTCGAACGACGGACGGCTGCTGCTCCTCGACGCGACGGAGGAGTCCAACGGGGAGGTCACCGAACTCATCCGGTCCATCAACGGACCCGTCACCGACCTCGCCTTCTCCCCCGACGGCTGCTGGCTGACCTGGTCGCACCCCGGCATCGGCCGCTCCCTGCGGCAGATCAAGATGGCGAAGATCGCCGGACCCGGCCCGCGCGCGATCGTCGACGTCACCAACGGCCGCTTCGAGGACGAGAACCCGATCTTCACCCGCGACGGCCGCTACCTCGCCTTCCTGTCCTGGCGCGGCTTCGACCCCGTCTACGACGTCCACACCGGCGACCTGTCCTTCCCCCTGGGCTGCCGCCCCTACCTGGTGCCGCTCTCCTCGGCCACCCCCTCCCCCTTCGCCCTCTCCGCCGACGGCCGCCCCGCCGCGGGCGGGCTCGACCCCGTCGAGGGGGAGAGCGGCGAGGGCGACGGCTCGGTGACCGTGGAGGTCGAGGGCCTGGAGAGCCGGGTCACCCCCTTCCCCGTGAGCGCGTCGAAGTACTCGGCCCTCCACCCGGTGCACGGCGGCGGACTGGTCTGGCTGCGCTGGCCCATCTCGGGCGCGCTCGGCGAGACCTTCGCCAACCCGGCCGACACCAGCGGCAAGCCGACCCTGGAGCACTTCGACATCACCAAGGCGCGCAAGAGCGAACTGGCCTCCGGACTGGACTGGTTCGCGGCCAGCGGCGACGGCACCCGCCTCGTCGTCAACGACGACGGCGACCTGCGCGCGGTCCCCGCCACCGAATCCGGCGACGGCGACTCCACCGTCTACCTCGACCTGCGGCGCATCCTGCACGAGGTGGACCCGGCCGCCGAGTGGCGCCAGGCCTTCGAGGAGGCCGGCCGGCTCATCCGCGCGTACTTCTGGGAACCGGACATGTGCGGCATCGACTGGGACGGGGTACTGCGCCAGTACCGCCCCCTGGTCGAACGGGTCGCCTCCCCCGACGAGTTCGCCGACCTGCTGCGCGAGGTCCTCGGCGAACTCGGCACCTCCCACGCCTACGTCTCCCCCGCACGCCGCAACGAGGGCCCGCCGCACTACCAGCGGCCCATCGGACTCCTCGGCGCCAACCTGGTCTGCCGGGACGGGACCTGGGCCGTCTCGCGAATCCTGCCCGGCGAGTCCTCCGACTCCAAGGCCCGCTCCCCGCTCGCCGGAACGGGCATCCGCGAGGGCGCCGTCCTCACCCACGTCGACGGCCGGCCCGTGGACCCCGTGGCCGGCCCCTACCCGCTGCTCGCGGCGGCCGGGGGCACCACCGTCGAACTCACCTTCCAGCCCGCCGAGGGCGAGGGCCGGGCCCGCCGGGTCGCGATCGTCCCCCTCGTCGACGAACGGCCGCTGCGCTACCAGGACTGGGTCTCCAAACGGCGCGCCGTGGTCCGCGAGATCAGCGGGGGCCGCTGCGGCTACCTGCACATCCCCGACATGGGCGGCTCCGGCTGGGCCCAGTTCAACCGGGACCTGCGCCTGGAGGTCTCCCGGCCCGCCCTGATCGTCGACGTCCGCGGCAACGCGGGCGGGCACATCAGCGAACTGGTGGTGGAGAAGCTCACCCGCTCCATCCTCGGCTGGGACCTGACCCGCAACGCCCAGCCCGTCTCCTACGCCTCCAACGCACCCCGCGGCCCGATCGTCGCCCTCGCCGACGAGGCGACCTCCTCCGACGGGGACATGATCACCGCGGCCTTCAAACTGCTGGGCCTGGGCCCGGTGGTGGGCCAACGCACCTGGGGCGGGGTCGTCGGCATGACCGGCCGGCACACCCTGGGCGACGGCACCGTCATCACCGTGCCGATGAACGCCGCGTGGTTCCCGGAGTACGGCTGGTCGGTGGAGAACCACGGCGTGGAGCCGGACCTGGCGATCCTGCGCACCCCGCTCGACTGGGCGGAGGGGCGGTACGCGCAGCTGGACGACGCAGTGCACCTGGCGCTGGAACTGCTGGAGCAGGACCCGGCCGCGGTACCGCCCGGGTACGCGGACGTACCGGACCTGCGGCGGCCGAAACTGCCGCCCCGGTAACCGGCGGGACGCACGAAGGGGGCGCGACCCGGCGACGGTGCCGGATCGCGCCCCTTCGTACGTCCTCGTACGTCCTCGTACTTCTTCGTACGCCTTCGTACGCCTTCGTGCGCCGGTTCAGATGTCCCAGTTGTCGTCGAGCTCGTCGTGCACCTTGGGCGCCTTCTGCTTGGCACCGGGCTTCTTCCCGCCGGGCTGCTGCCCGCGCTCGGGCGACGGGTCCTTCGCACCGGGCCGGGCCGCCTTCTGCGCCCTGCTCTCGAGCTCGTCCGCCTTGTCCTGGAACTGGTCCTTGATAGCCATGCTCTTCACTCCATGAGGGGTGTCGGTGGTGGGCCTCGCCCAGACTTTCACGGGCGGACATCCCTCGCATTTCGATCAGTGACGCTGCGTGCGCGCCTGCTCGTCGGCGGCCCCGCCCGCACCCACGAGCCCCTTGGAGACCGAGGCGAGCCTCGGTGCGAACCGCCTCATCTCGCGCGCTCCGGACGCCGCGATGATCCCGGGCAGGTAGCCGCGCACGCCCTGCATCCCGCGCAGCCACCCCTGCGCGTACACGTGCGCCGAGCGGCGCTCGATGCCGGCCACGATCCGGTCGACGGCCGGGCCCAGCGGGTAGGTGCGGTTGGCGGGCCACGGCAGCCGCCGGCGCAGTTCCCGCATGACCTCGTTCTCGTCGGCGCCGCGGACCATGTCGGTGTCGGTCCAGGACAGGTAGCCGACGCCCACCTTGACGCCCTGGTAGCCGACTTCGGCGCGCAGGCAGTGGGCGAAGGCCTCGACCCCGGACTTGGAGGCGCAGTACGCCGTCATCATCGGCGCCGGGGTGATCGCGGCGAGCGAGGCGATCTGGAGGAAGTAGCCGCGGCTCTCCACGAGTACGGGGAGGAAGGCGCGGGCGGTGACGGCCCCGCCGATCAGGTTGACCTCGATCACACGGCGCCAGGCCTCGGGGTCGGAGTCGGCGAACGGCCCGCCGGCGGCGACGCCCGCGTTGGCGACGACGACGTCCACCTTCCCGAAGCGCTCCTTGACCTCCCGCGCCACCCGGGCCATCGCCTCGTGGTCGGTGACGTCGGCGTACCAGTGGTCGCTGTCGGTGTGCAGCCGCTCGGAGACCTCCTTGAGCGCCTCCGGCTCCAGCCCGACCAGCGCCACCTTCGCCCCGCGCGCGGACAGCTTGCGGGCGAGCAGCTCACCGACGCCGCGGGCGGCTCCGGTGACGACGGCGACCTGGCCTTCCAGACTCCTGTGAGCGCTCACGCGGTCTTCTCCTTCTCGGTTTCCAGGTAGCGGGACGTCAGTTCGCGGATCGCGCCGGTCACGGCCTCGGGCGCCTCGACCGGGGTCATGTGGCCCATGCCGGTGAGTTCGGTCAGGCCGACGCACCTCGGCAGCGCGGCCGCCAGCCCGCGGGCGTGCGCCACCGGGGTGAGCCGGTCGTCGCGGCCGGCGAGCACGGCGGTGGGCAGGGTCAGCCGGGCGAGCCCCTCGTCCAGGTCCAGGCCGGCCAGCACCACCGACCAGGCGTGGCGCACCGCCGTGGGGCAGCCGTGGACGATACGGGCACAGGCCTCGACCCGGTCCGGCGCGGAGCCGGGGCCCATGGTCGCGTACCGGAGCACGGCGCGCGCGGCGGGCGTGACGGGCCCGAGGGGGGCGCGCGAGCCCAGCACCGCGCGGGTCAGCCGGGTCCGCAGGCGCCCGGGGGGCAGCGGCAGCACGGTGGACCCCTCGACCAGCCCGGAACTCCCGGTGCTGCACAGCAGGGCGGCCGCGGCGTGCTCGGCGAACTCGGGGCGGCCGGCGGAGGCCATCACGGTCATGCCGCCCATGGAGTGCCCCGCGACGACGGCCCGCTCGCCGGGGGCGAGGGTCGCCTTCAGCACGGCGACGAGGTCGTCGGCGAGGGCGGTGGTGCTGTACGTCTTCGCTCCGGCCGGGCTGCGGCCGTGGCCGCGCTGGTCGTAGACGACGACCCGGTGGTCCCGGGCCAGTTCGCGTATCTGGGCGGCCCAGAAGGCGGTGGAGCAGGTCCAGCCGTGGGACAGCACCACGGCCGGGGCCCCTTCGGCGCCGTGCACCTCGACGTGCAGGCGCGCCCCGTCGGCGGAGACGGCGTTCAGGGTGCGGGCCGGGGCGGGGGGCGCGTACCGCCCGGCGGTGACGTGCGCGGGCCCGCTCATGCCGCCGCCTCCCCGGCACCGGCCTTCGCGGAACCGGCCTTCGCGGAACCGGCCTTCGCGGCGGCGGTCTTCGCGGCGGCGTCTCCGGGCCCGGCCTTCGCGGAGCCGGCCTCACCGGCACCGGCCTCCCCGGCGCCGGCCTTCGCGGACACCCGCTCCCGGCCGCGGATGACCTCGTACTCGGACAGGTCGACGCTCCGCGTCTCCTTGCGGAACTCGCCCGTCGTCCCCGGCCAGACGGTGGTGTTGCGGCCCTGCGCGTCCAGGTACCAGCTCGTGCAGCCGCCGGTGTTCCACACCGTCCGCTCCATCCGTGCCTGGACGCGCCGGTTCCACTGGTTGACCGCGGACGGCCGGGCCGCGAGCGCGGTCCGCCCGCCCAGGACGCCGAGCTGGCGCATGTAGTCCGCCATGTAGTTCAGCTGCGACTCGATCATCAGGATCATCGAGCTGTTCCCGAGGCCCGTGTTGGGCCCGATGATCGTCATCCAGTTCGGGAAGCCGGCGGCGGTCGCCCCGCGCAGCGCCTGCATCCCGTCCTTCCAGGCGTCGGCCAGCGTCTTCCCTTCGGCGCCCACCACCCGGTCGGCGATCGGCATGTCCGTCACGTGGAAGCCGGTGCCGAAGATGATCGCGTCGACCTCGGTCTCGGTCCCGTCCGCGGCGACGAGCACCGAGCCCCGGATCTCCTTCAGCCCGGAGGCGACCAGGTCCACGTCCGGCCGGGCGAGCGCCGGATAGTACTCGCTGGAGAGCAGGATCCGCTTGCAGCCGATCCGGTACGAGGGCGTCAGCCTGGCCCGCAGCTGCGGATCCTTGATCGAGCGCGCCATGTTGGCCTTGGCCAGGGACTCGATCAGCCCGAGCTGGTTCGGCCGCTTGGTGAACGCGCTGACCTGGAGCTCACGGATCCCCCACAGCAGCCCGCGCCGCGCCGCCCGGGTGAAGGGGAGCTGGCGGTGGAGCCAGCGCTCCACCGCGCTGATCGCCCGGTCGGTGCGCGGCATCACCCACGGTGGGGTCCGCTGGAAGAGGGTGAGCCGCTCCACCTCGGGCGCGATGGCGGGCACGATCTGGATGGCCGAGGCGCCGGTCCCGATCATGGCGACGCGCTTGCCCCGCAGGTCGTAGTCGTGGTCCCAGCGGGCCGAGTGGAAGACCTTGCCGGGGAACTCCGCGAGTCCCGGTATCTCCGGCATCTTCGGGTCGGACAGCGGCCCGGTGGCCGAGACGACGACGTCGGCCGTCAGGTCCCCGCCGGCGGTCTCGATCTCCCAGCGCAGCTCGTCGGCGTCCCAGCGCATCATCCGGACCTCGTGGTTCAGCCGGATGTGCCGGCGCAGTCCGAAGACGTCCGCGACGTGTTCCAGGTACTCCCGGATCGCCGGCTGCCCGGAGAAGGTCCGCGGCCAGTCGGGATTGGGCGCGAAGGAGAAGGAGTACAGGTGGGACGGGACGTCGCAGGCGCATCCCGGATAGCTGTTGTCGCGCCAGGTGCCGCCGACGGAGTCGGCCCGCTCCAGGACGACGAAGTCCGTGATCCCCTCGCGCCGCAGCCGTACGGCTGCCCCGAGCCCGCCGAAACCGGACCCGATCACCGCCACCCGTACGTGCTCGCGTCCGCCCATGCCGTCGATGCCGCCCATGCCCGCCGCCTTCCGCTTCCGCAGTCCCAGCCACCACACCGCAACACTGCCAGCAATCACTGGCACAATCGGGAGGGTAGAGCAGCCCCGTACCCATGGGTAGGGGTCGCACCCGGAAAGTTACTGCGGGTACGCCCTAGGCTGCGCGTGTGGCGGAGAACCCTATGGCCGAGTCAGGGAGCACAGTGCGCGAATACCGGACGGAGGAACTGGCCGAGGCGGCCGGCATACCCGTCCGCACCCTGCGCTTCTACCGCGAGCGCAAACTGCTCCCGCCCCCGCGCCGCGAGGGCCGGATCGCCTGGTACGACGACCAGCACCTGGCCCGGCTGCGCACCATCGCCGCCCTGCTGGAGCGCGGTCACACCCTCGGCGGCATAGCGGAGCTGACCGCCGCCTTCGAGCAGGGCCGCGACGTCGGCCAGCTCGGCGAGCTGCTCGGCATCGGCTGGTCGGAGGAGACCCCTGTCCGGCTGACCCCCGAGGCCCTGGCCGACTACTTCGAGGGCGAGGTCACCCCGGAGAACCTCGCCGCGTCCCTGGACCTCGGCTACGTCGCCGCCGACGGCGAGGAGATCGTGCACGTCAGCCGCCGCCTGCTGGACGTCTCCTCGGCGCTGGTCCGCGAGGGCGTCCCGCTCGCGGCCGTCCTGGAGACGGGCCGCCGGGTGCGCGAGCACGCGGACGCCCTGGCGGCCCTGTTCACCGACCTGATCTCCACCCACCTCGGCGACGGCACCGGCACCGGCACCGCCGACGACCCGGTCACACGCCTGCGCCCGCTGGCGAAGAGCGTGGTGGAGGCGGAACTCACGATGGCGATGGACCGCCTGCACCAGCGCCGGACCCCGGCCCCGGCCCCTCAGACGCCGAGTTCGTAGACCACGGTCACGGGCGCGTGGTCGGACCAGCGCTCGGGGTGCGTCTCGGCCCGCTCGACGAAGGCCTTCACGGCCTTGCCGGCCAGCCCCGGGGTCGCGACCTGCAGGTCGATGCGCCAGCCGGCGTCGTTGTCGAAGGCCCGCCCGCGGTAGGACCACCAGGAGTACGGCCCCTCGGCGTCCGGGTGCAGGGCGCGCACCACGTCCACGTACCCGGCCTCCGCGTACACCTTTCCGAGCCACTCCCGCTCCTCGGGCAGGAAGCCCGCGTTCTTCCGGTTCGTCTTCCAGTTCTTGAGGTCGGCCTCCCGGTGGCAGATGTTCCAGTCACCGCACACCACGACCTCCCGCCCGTCGGCGGCCGCCCGCTCCCTCAGCCCCGGGAGGTAGGGGAGGAACTCCTCCATGAACCGGTACTTCTCGTCCTGCTTCTCGGTCCCGGCCTCCCCGGAGGGCAGGTACAGGCTCGCCACGGTCACGCCGGGGAGATCGATCTCCAGGTACCGGCCGCTGCCGTCGAACTCGCCGCTCCCGAAGCCGACCCGCACCCGCTCCGGCGCCCGCCGCGTGTACAGCGCGACCCCGGCCCGGCCCTTGGCGGCGGCCGGCGCGAACACGGTGTGCCAGCCCTCGGGCTCCCTGACCCCGTCCGGAATCTGCCCCTCCTCGGCGCGTACCTCCTGGAGGCACACGACGTCGGCGTCGGATCCGGCGAGCCACTCCACGAAGCCCTTCTTGGCGGCGGCGCGGATCCCATTCACATTCACGGAGGTCACGGTGAGCATCCCTGCACCATAGCGGGATGGTTCCGTACGATATTCAAATGTCTCACGGTATAAACCTCCGCGCCGTGCCGTACGACCACGCGGACGCGGTCGAGCTCGATGCCCAGGTCCAGGTCGAGTACCGGACGCGCTACCAGGGCGAGGGCGACGCCACCTTCCTCGACCCGGCGATGTTCGTCCCGCCGATCGGTCTGTACCTCCTCGCCTACGACGCCTCGGACGCCCCGGTGGCGAGCGGTGGCTGGCGCCGCCAGGACCACAGTGACGAGGGTTACTCGGACGGCGACGCCGAGATCAAGCGCATGTACGTGGTCCCGCAGGCCCGGGGCACGGGCCTGGCCCGCCGCATCCTGGCGGAACTCGAAGCGGACGCCCGCGCGGCGGGCCGCACCCGCATGGTCCTCGAAACGGGCGACCAGCAGCCGGAGGCGATCGCGCTGTACCTCTCGTCGGGGTACTCCATGTCGGAGAAGTTCGGCTACTACCGCTTCCACGAGAACAGCCGCTGCATGACAAAGCCGCTGCTTCCCTGACGGGGACGCCCCCTCCGCCCCTCCGGCCCCGCCTGCGCTCGAAGTGCGGGGGCCCGGGGGGCCGGGGCCCGGGGTCGCTACCGGCGGAGCCATTCGGCCGTGTCGGTCCCCCACCGCGAAGGCCCCCGCCCCCACTCCCCGAAGGGACTGGCGGCGTGTCGCAGCACCCCGTACCCGGACGCCGCCTCCCGCAGCCACGGCTCCGCCGTGTACCCCGCACCCCCGTCCCCGTCCCCGCCCTCGCCCTTCGGCACATCCCGGACCAGCCACGACGCCGTCCCCGCGAGGGAGAACCGCAGCAGCCGCCCACCGCCCTCCGCGAGCGCCCGCAGTACGCCGGCCGCCATCAGGTACCCCGTGCCGTGGTCCAGCGCCTGCGCCGGCAGCACCCCCGGCCGGCCGTCCTCGCCGCACGCGGCGGCGATCCCGTACCCGGCCTGAACCAGCGAGTCGAAGCCGCGCCGCGCCGCCCACGGCCCGTTCCACCCCCAGGCGCACAGCTCCGCCACCACCAGGCCGGGCCACCGGGCGAGCAGCTCCGCACCGCCCAGCCCGAACCGTTCCAGCGCCCCCGGCCGGTACCCGGACACCACCACGTCGGCCTCGCCGAGCAGCCCCTCCAGCACGGCCCGGCCGTCCGCCCGCGCGAGGTCCAGCAGCGCGGACCGCTTCCCGAACCCGGTGTCGGCGTACGCGTCGTCGGACTCGGGCAACCCGGGCGGGTCGATCCGCAGCACGTCCGCTCCGAGTACCCCGAGGGTCCGGGTGGCGACCGGTCCGGCGATGACCCGGGTCAGGTCGAGCACCCGTACCCCGGCCGCGGGCAGCGCCGCCGGCTCCAGTACCCGCCCGCGCCCGGAACTCCGTACGGTTTCCACCAGCGGCAGCGGCTCCCCGTACTCCCGCGCCACCGCGACGGCCAGCCCGCCCTCGGCATGGACCAGTTCCTGCACCTCCACGGCGCTCCGCGCCGCGAGCGCCCCGCGCACCGCCTCCGGGGCGGCGGGCACGCCCAGGGCCCGTACCAGGGCGGCTTCGTGGTGGGGGTAGTTGGCGTGGGTCCGCACCCATCCGTCGGTGGTCCGCCAGAACCCGGACAGCGGCGCGAAGGAGACCGGCGCCCGGCCGTCCACCCGCAGGTGCCTCTCACTGACGAACGCGGTCGCCACGGCCCCCTCGTCCACCACCACCGGCCCCGCGTCCCGGCCCGTGCCCCCGGCCCGTACGGCGCCCAGCTCCGCCGCCGCGAGCCCGCACACCCCCACGCAGGCCCGCGCCAACTCCCTTACCGGCAGGGGCCCCTCCCAGCCGCCGGACCCCCGGTACCGCACCCGCTCCGCCTCGCCGGCCACCCCGCCGAGCGCCACCCACGCCTGCCCTGTCGCACCGTCAAAACTCCGCATCCGGCCATTGTGGGCCCGGCGCGGGACGGAAGATCAGGGAAGCCGCCGCGAAACGCCCCGCCGGGCCGGCCACCCGCCCGCCCGGTGCGGGCGTTCGGCCGTCGACCAGCGTCACCGAAACCGCGTCCTCGCCAACGGGCCCACAAACGCCGAGATCCCGCCCGGTCTTCCGACCGGACGGGATCTCGTGACGTCCACGGGAGCAACCCGCGAACTGTCGTCTGTGGACCTGTGGGGATTTGAACCCCAGACCCCCTCGATGCGAACGAGGTGCGCTACCAGACTGCGCCACAGGCCCTTGCGACGTGTGAAACATTAGCATCCCCGGGCGGGTGCTCCAAAACGCGTTCCGCGCAGGTCACCCGCACCCCGTCACTCGTTGGCGGCGCGGGGCCGGTCCTCGCCCTCGTACTGGTCGAAGAGCGGGGTGCGGCCCCGGCCCTGGCCCCGGGGCCGGGGGGTGGACGGGGTCGTCTGGTCCGGGCCCGGGGCCGGCTTCGGGAGGGCCGGCTGGGCGCGCAGGCGCGGGTCGGTCGGCTCCGCGGTGCTGGAGCGGGTCGCGCTCCAGCCGTCGGGGGCCGTCGGCCCGGTGGCGCGGGGGGCGACGGGGGCGGTCACGTAGGTCGGCAGCGGGACCGGCACCGGCTCCCAGCTGTCCCCGCGCGCCGGTCCGCGCTCCCGCTCGCGCTGCTGGTCCACCCACTCGGCGTGGTCGGTCTGCTCGACGAGCGCACGCCGCCCGGCCTCCTGCGGGGAGACCGGCGGCGCGGGGTCCGGTTCGGCTCCGGCCTCGGGGGTCTCCTCGGCGGGCCGGCGGCGCAGGCGGCTCTCGCGCAGCTGGCGCGCGGCCGCCTCGGCGCGGCGCCGGTCCATCGTGAACTCGTAGCGCCGTCGCTCCTGGACCCGCAGGTGCACGATGTACGCGCTCAGCAGCAGGGCGGGCACGGCCGGGGCCCACAGATACCGCAGGCCGCCGACGGCGGCGGCGATCGCCCCGCCGCTGAAGGCGAGGAAGAGGAGTGCGGTGGTGCGCCGACGGCGCGCGAGCACCTGGAGGCGCTGCTGCCGGCGGACCCGCTCGGCCTCGCTCGTTCTCGGCTCGGTCCTGGTCGGGGACATGCCGAAGGCCCGGGCGTCGGCGTCCACGGAATTCACCGTTTCCGTCGCCGCTTCCGGGTCCGCGTGGGGCTCGGGTTCCGCCTGTTCCTCACCGCGCTCACGCAGCCCCTTGGCATAACGGCGCTCCATTCCCGCCCGGCCGGAAAGAAGCCGGATGGCAGTGGAGAAGCGTTCCGTCGGACGGGCTTCGTTCAGCTCGTCCTGCCTGCGGAGCCACATGGGCACCAAGTAGGCGGCCCAGGCCCCGACAATGACTGCGTAGATGAGGCCGCTGCTGCTCACACCCCACACCGTAGAGGGGCGCGGCCGAGGGGATCGGCCAATTGAGCCGGTGTGTCGCACGATCCGGCTGATATCACGGACTTTTTTTGTGATTCTTCGGATCAGGTTATGGGCGAATCGGCCAGAAATTCGAACGCTTTTGCGATTACCTGATTTCGGGCGGCCCGGACGACGACCCCTGCGGCGGCTTCCGCCGGCGGTGCCACCGGCGCACCAGTCCCTCCGGTACCTCCTCCGCCGTCAGCGCGAAGACCAGATGGTCCCGCCACGCGCCGTCGATGTGCAGGTAGCGCGGCCTCATCCCCTCCTCGCGGAAGCCGAGCTTCTCCACGACCCGCCGGCTCGGCACGTTCTCCGGCCGGATGCACACCTCGATCCGGTGCAGCCCGACCTTCCCGAAGCAGTGGTCGACGGCCAGCGCGACCGCCGTCGGCATGACCCCGCGGCCCGCCACGTCCCGGTCCACCCAGTAGCCCACATGGGCGGCGCACATCGACCCCCAGGTGATCCCGGCGACCGTCAGCTGCCCGACCAGCCGTCCCTGGTACTCGATGACGAACGGGAGCATCCGGCCCGCGTTGGCCTCCGCCCGCAGGTGGCGGACCATCTGCCGGTACGTCGGCCGCTGGATGACCGGCCCCCACGGCGCGGGCGGCGGGATCGTGGCCTCCCAGGGGCGCAGCCAGTCGCGGTTGCGCCGGTTGACCTCGCGCCAGGCGCGCTGGTCCCGCAGCTTTATCGGCCGGAGCGTGACATCGCCGTCCGTCAGCACCACCGGCCAGGTGGGGCCGTTCAGCTCGGGCTCCCCGGCGTCGGCGCGGGTCTGGGGTGGTCGCCGCCGCGGAGCTGGTCCACGGCGTGCGGCAGGATCCGGGCCAGGACCGCGAGGCCGTCGCGCACCCCGCCCGTGGAGCCGGGCAGGTTGACGATCAGGGTGTGGCCCGCCACGCCCGCCAGGCCCCGCGACAGGGCGGCGGTCGGCACCTTCTCCAGGCCCTCGGCACGGATGGCCTGCGGGATCCCCGGGACCTCGTAGTCCAGCACGCGCGCGGTGGCGTCCGGGGTCCGGTCGGTCGGGGAGATGCCGGTGCCGCCGGTGGTCAGGATGACGTCGTACCCGGCGGCCACGCCCTCGCGCAGCGCCAGCTCCACCGGGTCGCCGTCGGGGACGACGCGCGGGCCGTCCACGGCGAAGCCGAGCCGCTCCAGGGCCTCGGCGAGCAGGGGGCCGCCCCGGTCCTCGTACACGCCCCGGGAGGCGCGGTTCGAGGCGGTGACGACCAGCCCGCGCGGTGCGGGGGTCCCGGCGGCGGGCGGGACCGCCGTCTCGGGGGCGCCGGCCGCTTCGGCGTGGCTGTGGGTATGGCCGTGGCTGTGGCTATGGACCTCGCCGCCGCGGGGGGCGTTCACGCGCGGGTCCAGTCGCCGGACTTGCCGCCGGTCTTCTCCTCCACCCGGACGTCGGTGATGACCGCGCCCTTGTCGACGGCCTTCACCATGTCGATCACGGTGAGCCCGGCGACGGCGACCGCGGTCAGCGCCTCCATCTCGACGCCCGTACGGTCGGTGGTCTTGACGGTGGCGAGGATCTCCACGGCGTCGTCGGCGACCCTCAGGTCCACCGTCACCCCGGACACCGCCAGCGGATGGCACAGCGGGATCAGGTCCGGGGTCTTCTTGGCGCCCATGATCCCCGCGATCCGCGCGGTGGCGAGGGCGTCGCCCTTCGGCACGCCCTCGCCGCGCAGCAGCTCGATCACCCGGGGCGATACGAGGACGCGTCCGCTGGCCCGGGCCGTCCGGGTGGTCACGTCCTTCGCCGAAACGTCCACCATCCGGGCCGCGCCGGCCTCGTCGATGTGCGTCAGCCTGCTCTGCGTACTCATGTCTGCGTGCCACTCCCGCTCCGGGCCCCCTGAGCCCTGGGGCCTGTGTGGTGCAACACGCTACCCGCACCGGACGGTGCTCAGCCGAGCAGGATGACTTCCAGCTCGGCCCCCGGCTCCACCGAGGTGACGTCCTCCGGCACCACCATCAGCGAGTCGGCGTGCGCCAGTGCCGCGATCAGGTGGGAGCCCGATCCGCCGACCGGGCTGACCGTCCCGCTCCCGGGGTCGTAGGCGCCCCGCAGGAACTGGCGGCGGGCGGCCGGCGAGCCGATCGGCCGGTCGGCCTTGAGCACGGCGCGCACGCTCGGCCGGCTGACCTCGGACGCGGGCAGGCCCATCAGCGCGCGGATGGCGGGACGCACGAACAGCTCGAAGGAGACGTAGGAGGACACCGGGTTGCCGGGGAGGGCCAGCAGCGGGGTGTGGTCGGGGCCGACCGTGCCGAAGCCCTGCGGCTTGCCGGGCTGCATGGCGAGCTTGCGGAAGTCGACGCGTCCCGCCTCCACGGCCTCGTCGCCCGCCGAGACGGAGGTCAGCGCCTCCTTGACCACGTCGTACGCGCCGACGCTGACCCCGCCCGTGGTGACGAGGAGGTCGGCCCGGATCAGCTGGTCCTCGATGACGCCGCGCAGGGTCTCGGCGTCGTCGGCGACCGCGCCGACCCGGTAGGCGATGGCGCCGGCGTCGCGGGCGGCGGCGGCGAGGGCGAAGCTGTTGGAGTCGTAGATCGCCCCGGCGGCCAGCGCCTCACCCGGCTGGACCAGCTCGCTGCCGGTGGACAGGACCACCACCCGGGGGCGCGGGCGGACCCGTACGGTGCCGCGGCCGATGGCGGCCAGCAGGGCGATCTGCGGCGGGCCGAGGACGGTGCCGGCGGCCAGGGCCAGGTCACCGGCCTGTACGTCGCTCCCGCGCGAGCGCACGTGCGCCCGCGCCTCGGCGGCCCGGTGGACCCGCACCTCGCCGCCCGCGCCCTCGGGCGCGGCGCTGGCCGGGGTCATTCCGGCGGCGGCGCCGCCGCCCGTGCCGCCGTCGGTCCACTCGACCGGCACGACGGCCTCGGCGCCGGGCGGCAGCGGGGCTCCGGTCATGATGCGGGCGGCCTGTCCGGGGCCGACGGTGGGCAGTTCACCGCTGCCCGCCGCGACGTCGCCGATGACGGCGAGCACCGCGGGGAACTCCTCGCTCGCACCCTGGACGTCGGCCACACGGACGGCGTACCCGTCCATGGAGCTGTTGTCGAAGGGCGGGAGGGCGACGGGCACGGTGACGTCCTCGACCAGGACGCAGCCCTGGGCGTCGAGCAGCTGGAGCTCGATGGGCTCCAGCGGCCGGACGGTGGCGAGGACGTCCGCGAGGTGCTCGTCCACCGACCACAGGCGGTGCGGTGCGGTGTCCTGCGGTGCGGAACTGCTCACGTTCCTACATCTCCTCCGTGACGTAACGGTGAAGCCAGGTGCGGAACTCCGGGCCCAGGTCCTCACGTTCGCACGCGAGTCGCACGATGGCCCGCAGGTAGTCGCCGCGGTCCCCGGTGTCGTAGCGGCGGCCGCGGAAGACCACGCCGTGCACCGGGCCGCCCACGCTCTCGTCGGCGGCCAGCTTCTGCAGGGCGTCGGTGAGCTGGATCTCCCCGCCGCGGCCCGGCTCGGTCTCCCGCAGTATGCCGAAGATCGCGGGGTTGAGGACATACCGTCCGATGACCGCGAAGTTGCTGGGTGCCTCGGAGGCGTCCGGCTTCTCGACGAGTCCGGTGACGCGGACGACGTCCGGCTCGCCGGTCGCCTCGACGGCGGCGCAGCCGTAGAGGTGCACGCTGGACGGGTCGACCTCCATCAGCGCGATGACGGTGCCGCCGGTGCGCGCGTGGATGTCGACCATCTGGCGCAGGAGCGGGTCGCGCGGGTCGATGAGGTCGTCGCCGAGCAGGACGGCGAAGGGCTCGCTGCCGACGTGCGGCTCGGCGCACAGGACGGCGTGTCCCAGGCCGCGCGGGTCGCCCTGGCGGACGTAGTGCATGGTGGCCAGGTCGCTGGACTCCTGGACCTTCTTCAGCCGGTCGTCGTCGCCCTTGGCGATGAGGGCCGACTCCAGCTCGTAGTTGCGGTCGAAGTGGTCTTCGAGAGCCCGCTTGTTACGTCCTGTGATCATCAGGACGTCGTCCAGGCCGGCCGAGACGGCCTCCTCGACCACGTACTGGATGGCCGGCTTGTCCACGACCGGGAGCATTTCCTTCGGGGTCGCCTTGGTCGCCGGGAGGAACCGAGTGCCGAGGCCCGCGGCCGGGATGACGGCCTTCTTGATCACGGGGTGCGACTGAGTCATGGGCAGAACGATAGTGGGTCGCGCTGAACACCCGCCCAGATTCCGGTAATTATGTCCGGATATCCACCTATAGCAAAGGTATGTGACCTCATAGTGACGGTGCACCCGCCCGAGAAGGCCGCCCTCCGGCGACAACTGCTCGCCGCCCGCCGCGCCCTGTCCCCCGAGGCGCGGGGCACGGCCGCCCGCGCGCTCGCCCGCTCCGCCCTCGCCCTGCCCGAACTGGCCGGTGCGCGCACGGTGGCCGCGTACGTCTCGGTCGGCGCGGAACCCGGCACCCACGAGCTGCTCGACGCGCTGCGCGCGGCCGGCAAGCGGGTGCTGCTGCCCCTGCTGCTGCCCGACAACGACCTCGACTGGGCCGCCTACGAGGGGCCCGGGAGCCTCGCCGAGGCCGCGCACCCGGGGAAGATGCGCCTGCTGGAACCCTCCGGGCCGGCCCTCGGCCCCGAGGCCGTCACGGCCGCCGACGCCGTCCTGCTGCCCGGCCTGGCGGTCGACGGACGCGGGATGCGGCTCGGCCGCGGCGGCGGCTCCTACGACCGGGTGCTGGCCCGGCTGGAACGCGCGGGGGCGCACCCGGCGCTGGTGGTGCTCCTCTACGACGAAGAGGTGGTCGCGCGGGTCCCGGAGGAACCGCACGACCACCCCGTCCAGGCGGTCGCCACCCCGTCGGGGGTGGTGCGCTTCTGAGGCCTCGGCCCCGGGGCTCCGGCTCTCGGCCTTCCACCCCGGGCTCCGGCGTCACCGCCTCGGCGCTACCGCTTCGGCGCTACCGCGTCGGCGTCACGGCTTCAGCGTCAGCGTGTCGACCGTCGACTTGTCGACAGCCTCCTTGCCGAAGGGCCACTCCAGCAGTTCGCCCTTGGCCCACATCGTCGTCTGGTCCGTGTACGTGGATGCGTACGCGTGCCCCGAGGCGCCGGTCAGGTTGATCCAGCGGGACTTGTCCAGGTCGTTGAGGTTCACGACCATCCGCATCGACGGCACCCAGGTGACCCCGTACCCGCTGGAGGCGTTCCAGCCGGTCGCGTTGACGGTGGCCTCGCCGCCGCCCAGGTTCCACGGGCCGCGGTTGAGGAGCCACCGCATGAAGCCGGGGCCCTCGGTGCCGATCGTCTGGTTCTTCAGGTTCAGCTGGTGCAGCCGGCCCCAGCTCCAGGTCGACTGGTCCTTGCCGAGCTTGGCCGTCAGCTCCCAGCGCGCGTCGTTCATGGCGCGGGCGAAGAGCTGGTCACGGGTGGTCGTCGCCGGCTTGGTCAGCGTCTTGGGCGAGGACCACCAGGGCGACTTCTCGTCCTTGACCAGGCGGCGCACCACCTCGAACCACCGGTCACCGCCGTCCGGCTGCGCCGAGTCGGGACCTCGGGTGCCGCACTCGCGGACCGTCTTGGTGAGGTCGTCGTTGGGACCGCCGCTCTCCTGGACGTTGGCGCAGCTGCCCTCGATCCGCAGCTCCTTGGGCATCTTGTCGCCGAAGGACAGCTTGAGGATGTTGCGCCAGACCGCGTTGAAGTACGCGGCCGCCGCCGAGTCGTTCTCCTGCGTGTAGTTCCAGCCTTCGAGCAGCTTCTGCGCCGAGCGCACGTCCGGGTCCGAGACCTGGATCTTGGCCAGCATCGGGGTCAGCAGCGCGGCGATCTCGCTGCTGTTGTCCATCTGCATGGCGCGCATGTCGTCGGTCGAGATCTTGCCGCTGTCCTTGATCTTCGCCTCGATGAGGTCGTTGATCCGCTGGCTGCGGGCGCCGTAGCCCCAGTCCGTGGTCAGCACGTACGGGTACTTGCCGGGGCCGGTCTCGGTGACGGCCTGGTTGGCGGTGACGATGTAGCCGCGGGCCGGGTTGAGCTCCCAGGGCATCTCGTTCTGCGGGATGTAGCCCGCGTTGCCGTCCTTGCCGCCCTTCCAGGCGAACTTCGGGTCCCAGCCGGGCGCCGGCATGCGGCCGTCGCCCTGGCCCCGCATCGGGATGCGGCCCGGGGCCTGGTAGCCGATGTTGCCGTTGGCGCCCTTGTTGTCGGCGTAGATCAGGTTCTGCGAGGGGACCTCGAAGTCGGCCGCGGCCGCCCGGAAGCTCGCGAAGTCCTTGGCGCGGTCGATCTTGAACACCGCGTCCATCGACTTGCCGGGGTCCAGGGCGGTCCAGCGCAGGGCGACGGCGTAGCCGTTGCCGCGGTCGGGGGCGGAGCTGGGGACGGGGGCGCGGACGCCCACGGTCTCCAGCTCGTCGCTGCGGTCGGAGATCAGCGGTCCGTTGTTGGTGGTCCGGACGGTGATCTTCTTGCTCTTGCCGCCCGCGACCTTGATGACCTCTTCACGGGTGGTGAAGGGGAGCACCTTGTTGTCGTAGACGTAGCCGTCGGGCCTGACCTGCTCCAGGTAGAGGTCGGTCACGTCGGCGCCGAGGTTGGTCATGCCCCAGGCGATGTCGGCGTTGTGGCCGATGACCACGCCGGGCATGCCCGAGAAGGTGTAGCCGGCCACGTCGTACTGGCACTGGGGCGAGACGGCGCGGCAGTGCAGGCCCATCTGGTACCAGACCGAGGGCAGCTGCGGGGAGAGGTGCGGGTCGTTCGCGAGGAGCGGCTTGCCGGTCGTCGTGTACTTGCCACCGATGACCCAGGAGTTGGATCCGATGCCGCTGCCGTTGGGGCCGAGGATGGCCGGGATCTCGTCCAGGGTCTTGGAGAGCGAGGTCAGCTGCGTGCGCAGGCCGACCGTGGCGCCCTGGGCGGTGGCGTTGCCGGCGAGGCCGGTGCTGCCGCCGTTGGGGGTGGCCTGCGAGCCGGTGCCGGTGCCCGTGCCTGTTCCGGTACCCGTGCCCGTACCCGTACCCGTTCCGGTACCCGTACCCGTTCCGGTACCCGTACCCGTTCCGGTGCCGGTACCCGTACCGGTACCTGTTCCGGTACCCGTGCCGGTTCCCGTGCCCGGGGTCCCCTGGGGCACGTACTTGCCGCCCGCGACCGTGCCGCCCTCGACGATCGGCTTGTTCCGGTCGAAGGGGTACGGCGGGTAGAGCTCGTCGATCTGGGCCTGCGAGAGCGTGTTCGCCATCAGCGAGCGGTCGATCTCGTCCTGCATGTTGCCGCGCAGGTCCCAGGCCATGGCCTTGAGCCAGGCCACCGAGTCCACCGGCGTCCACTGTTCCGGCTTGTAGTCGTCGGTCAGCTTGAGGGCGGCGTGCTCGACGGAGAGGTCCTTGCCGGACTTCCCCTTCAGGTACGCGTTGACCCCGTCGGCGTAGGCCTGGAGGTACTTCTTGGTCTCCGGTGAGAGCTTGGTGTCGTACTCGGCCTGGGCGACCTGGCGCCAGCCCAGCGTGCGCAGGAAGGCGTCGGTCTCCACCTGGCCGGACCCGAACATCTCGGAGAGCCGGCCGGAGGTCATGTGGCGGCGTACGTCCATCTCCCAGAACCGGTCCTGCGCGTGGACGAAGCCCTGCGCGCGGAAGAGGTCCTCGTCGTTGTCGGCGTAGAGCTGCGGAATCCCGTGCTCGTCACGCTTGACGTCGACGGTCCCGGTCAGACCGGGGACCTTGAGGGAGCCGGTGGTCTGCGGGAAGGAGGCGCGCACGGTGTCCACGCTCCAGTACGCGCCGTAGCCGATTGCCGCCAAGAGCACCAGGACCAAGACGAGCACGAGCAGGCGTGCGCGTCGTCCCTTCTTCTTGACGGAAGGTCCGGATTCATTGGCGGGCATCGCTGTCCTTAGAGGGGCAGGGTGGTCCTGGGATTGCTGGGAGCAACCATAGGCGCAGGACCATGTCCGTTGATCCGCCAGGGGTCAAGGTCATGAGGACAGGGCCGAACAGGCGTTTCACAATGTGACTATCGCGTCAAGGAATCGTCAAATATTAGGTAAGGTAACGAAGTAACTTGCCGGACGCGCCTCCGGAAGGAACGATCCGCCGCTCCGTCAGGCGCGCTGAGGAAAGGGCCGCCCGCTGACTGTCCACACGCTCAACGAGCTCCTGCTGGTCTGCTCGCTCGTGCTGCTCGTCGCGGTAGCGGCGGTACGCATCTCCTCACGCAGCGGCCTCCCCAGCCTGCTCATCTACCTCGGCATAGGCATAGCGATAGGCCAGGACGGCATCGGCAACGTCGTATTCGACAATGCCGAGCTGACGCAGGTCATCGGCTACGCCGCACTCGTCGTGATCCTCGCCGAGGGCGGTCTGGGCACCAAGTGGAAAGAGATCAAACCCGCGCTGCCGGCCGCGATCGTGCTGTCGCTGGTCGGCGTCGCGGTCAGCGTGGGCGTCACGGCGGCGGGCGCGCACTACCTGGTCGGGCTGGAATGGCGCCAGGCCCTGCTGATCGGCGCGGTCGTCTCCTCGACCGACGCGGCGGCCGTCTTCTCCGTTCTGCGCAAGGTCCCGCTCCCCTCGCGGGTGACGGGCGTACTGGAGGCCGAGTCCGGATTCAACGACGCTCCCGTCGTGATCCTGGTGGTGGCCTTCGCGACGGTCGGACCGGTGGACGACTGGTACGTCCTGATCGGCAAGATCGCGCTCGAGCTGGCGATCGGCGCCGCGATCGGCCTGACGGTGGGCTTCCTGGGGGCGTACGGACTGCGGCACGTGGCGCTGCCCGCCTCCGGCCTGTACCCGATCGCGGTGATGGCGATAGCCGTGGCGGCGTACGCCGCCGGCGCGATGGCTCACGGCTCCGGCTTCCTGGCGGTGTACCTGGCGGCCATGGTGCTCGGGAACGCGAAGCTGCCGCACTGGCCGGCCACCCGCGGGTTCGCGGACGGGCTCGGCTGGATCGCGCAGATCGGCATGTTCGTGCTGCTGGGCCTGCTGGTCACCCCGCACGAACTGGCGAGCGACTTCTGGCCCGCGGTGATCATCGGACTGGTGCTGACGATGGTGGCGCGGCCCCTGGAGGTGTTCGTCAGCCTCCTGCCCTTCCGGATCCCGTGGCAGGAGCAGGCCCTGATGTCGTGGGCGGGCCTGCGGGGCGCCGTCCCCATCATCCTGGCGACCATCCCGATGGTGACCGGCATCGAGGGCAGCGACCGGGTCTTCAACATCGTCTTCGTGCTCGTCGTCGTCTACACGCTGGTCCAGGGCCCGACCCTGCCGTGGCTGGCGCGCAAGCTGGAGCTCGGGGACACAGACGAGGCCGCGGCCGACCTCGGGATCGAGTCGGCGCCGCTGGAGAAGCTGCGCGGGCACCTGCTGTCCTTCGCGATCCCGCCCGCCTCGCGCATGCACGGGGTGGAGGTCAGCGAGCTGCGGCTGCCGGCGGGAGCGTCGGTGACGCTGGTGGTCCGGGACGCGAAGAGCTTCGTACCGGCGCCGTCGACCGTGCTGCGGCGCGGGGACGAGCTGCTGGTGGTGGCCACGGATCCGGTTCGCGACGCGGCGGAGGCCCGGCTGCGGGCGGTGGCGCGCGGCGGCAAGCTGGCGGGGTGGCTGGGCACCGGGGGCGGAGCGTCGCTGTAACGGCGGCCGGTGGTGCCGGCGGCGTCCGCCGGCACCACCGTCACTGCCTGCACCACCGTCACTGCCGGCACCACCGTCACCCTTCGACGGTCGTGCATATTTGTCGACATTCCCCGACGTCGCGTACACGGTCACCCGTGGTGGATCGGCGGCGATTTTCAGTGACGGAGGGTTACGCAGGGGCG
Organism: Streptomyces sp. NPDC004667; assembly: GCF_040609475.1. Lineage (NCBI taxonomy): Bacteria > Bacillati > Actinomycetota > Actinomycetes > Kitasatosporales > Streptomycetaceae > Streptomyces > Streptomyces sp. NPDC004667. The sequence goes on from NZ_JBEXKC010000057.1 coordinate 36,591, forward strand.
GCCAGGATGAACGCTCCGCTATAGAGCGCTGCTCTAAACTGGCCAATTTCGGTGGCGTATGACCTTCTTCGCCCCCATTTCATGGGCGCTGGAATGCGAAGCTCCAGTTAATCGCAGGTGAAGACACGAGTTGCCAGAGAAATCACAGGGCGTGGTAGCGGATTCCCCTGTACGATGAAGGCACACCAGATCGAACCAACTCTGCCTGACGCAGAGCTGGCGCGACCGCAAAGCGGCCGTGGCACCCTCCCGCAGTGGGCGCCCAGGTATCACTCGGTTCTGCGCAAGAGGACAGCTCTCGGGGCTCCCACATGTACGGGTGCGGTCGCTCACAAGGCGGCGCACCGTCCGCAGACGGGGACGCTCTACCAGGCAGCGGAAAGGCCAGGCCGTGACATCCGCGGTCACGACCGACAAGTCCGCCACGTCCACCCGACCCGGCTACGGGCAGCTGCTCCGCACGCCCGGCGCCCTCGGCTTCGTCCTCCCCGGCTTCGCCGCCCGTCTGCCGTTCGGCATGCTGACGATCAGCATCCTGCTGCTCGTCCAGCACGCCACCGGCTCCTACGGAGACGCCGGCATCGTCGCCGCCGTCACCGGCGTCTCCATGGCCCTCTTCGCACCGGTCATGGGCAAGTTCACCGACCGCCGCGGCCAGAGCGCCGTCCTCGTGCCGGTCGTCCTCGTCCACGCCGCCGCGGTCTCCGCTCTGACCGCGCTGGCCCTCCTCGGCGCCCCTCTGTGGGCGCTCGCGCTGGCCGCCGTCCCGGCCGGCGCATCCGTCCCGCAGGTCGGGCCCATGGTCCGCTCCCGCTGGGCGGCCAAGCTCGAAGGATCCCCGCTGCTGCCGACGGCGGCCGCGTTCGAGTCCGTCACCGACGAGTTCACCTTCGTCGTCGGACCCGTGCTCGCCACCGCCCTGTGCACCGGCATCCACCCGGCGGCCGGTCTGGCCACCGAGGCGGCCCTGACCCTGCTCGGCGGCCTCTTCTTCGCCGCGCAGCGCGCCACGGAGCCGAAGCCGGCCCCGGTCCCGGCCGACGGCCACAAGCACGCCTCCGCGCTGTCCTTCCCGGGCCTGCGCGTCCTGATCGTCGCCTTCATCGGCATCGGCGCCGTCTTCGGCGGCATGCAGGTCTCGCTCGCCGCCTTCTCCAACGAGATCGGCAACCCGGGCGCCAACGGCCTGCTGTACGGCATCTTCGCGGCGGGCAACATGACCGCCGGCATCGCGATGGGCGCCATCGCCTGGAAGATCGGCCCGCGCCGCCGCCTGATCCTCGGCTACATCGGCCTCACCGCCGCCGCGTCCGTCCTGTGGGCCGCCCACTCGATGATCCTGCTGGGCGCCCTCGGCCTGGTCGTCGGCCTGTGCATCGCCCCTGCGCTGATCACCGGCTACACCATGATCGAGCAGCTGATCCCGGCCGCCTCGCGCACCGAGGCCTTCACCTGGCTGACCGGCGCGGTCGCCTTCGGCCAGGCCGGCGCGGTGACCCTGGCCGGCCGGCTGACGGACGCGCACGGGTCCTCGTACGGCTTCCTGGTGCCGCTGGCGGCCACCGCGCTCGCGCTGGTCACCCTGCTGGCCCTGCGGTCGAAGCTGGCGCCGCCGGCCGCGAGCCGGATCGTGAACGCGTCGGCTCCCGCCGCCGCGGCGACCCCCGCGCCGGCCGCCCGGAACCGGGTGAACGAGCGTGGCATCGGTCACCGCCAGCCTGTGACGGTGGACTGATCCGCCGGAATACGTCACCATGGAGCGTCGTTAGCACTCATTGAGTCAGAGTGCCAGGAGGAAATTCGTGCCGACCTACCAGTACCAGTGCACCGAGTGCGGTGAGGGCCTTGAGGCCGTGCAGAAGTTCACCGATGACGCACTGACCGTGTGCCCGAGCTGCGACGGACGCCTGAAGAAGGTGTTCTCCGCGGTCGGCATCGTCTTCAAGGGTTCCGGTTTCTACCGGAACGACAGCCGTGGCGCTTCGTCGAGCAGCACGCCCGCCTCGAAGCCCGCGTCCTCGACGACGACCACCGCAGCGCCCGCCGCCGCTTCGTCCTCCTCGACGTCGTCGTCCGGCACCGGCAGCAGCGCCGGCTCCACGTCCGCCGCCTGACCCGTACGCCTTTCTTTTTCCGTAAGGCCCCGCTCGCCCTCCTGGGCGGCGGGGCCTTACGCGTACCCGGTTAGGGTGGCGCCATGGTCAACGCAGAGATCGGTGTCATCGGCGGCTCGGGCTTCTACTCCTTCCTGGACGACGTCTCGGAGATCCAGGTGGAGACCCCGTACGGGCCCCCCAGCGACTCCCTGTACCTGGGCGAGCTGGCCGGGCGGCAGGTCGCCTTCCTGCCCCGGCACGGGCGCAGCCACACCGTGCCCCCGCACAAGATCAATTACCGGGCCAACCTGTGGGCGCTGCGCTCGGTCGGCGTCCGCCAGGTGCTGGGCCCGTGCGCGGTGGGCGGCCTGCGGGCCGAGTACGGGCCGGGCACGCTGCTCGTCCCGGACCAGCTGGTCGACCGTACGAAGGCGCGCGCCCAGACGTTCTTCGACGGCGAGCCGCTGCCGGACGGCAGCGTCCCCAACGTCGTGCACACGACCTTCGCCGACCCGTACTGCCCCGTCGGTCGCACGGTGGCGCTCGAAGCGGCGCGGGGGCGCGGCTGGGAGCCGGTGGACGGCGGCACGATGGTCGTCATAGAGGGACCCCGCTTCTCGACGCGGGCGGAATCGCGCTGGCACGCGGCGGCGGGCTGGTCGGTGGTCGGCATGACCGGGCACCCGGAGGCGGTCCTCGCCCGCGAGCTGGGACTCTGCTACACCTCGATGGCTCTGGTCACCGACCTGGACGCGGGCGCCGAGACGGGTGAGGGGGTTTCCCACACGGAGGTCCTCAAGGTGTTCGGCGAGAACGTCGGCCGGCTGCGCGAGGTCCTCTTCGACGCCGTCGCTGCCCTCCCGCCGACCGCGTCCCGCTCCTGCCTGTGCACCCACGCCCACGACGGCTGGGACCTCGGCATCGAGCTCCCGTAGCCGCTCTACCTCGACCCCGCCCCCGACCGCGACCGCCTTCACCTGGCCGCCTTCACCCGGCCGGCTCAGCCACGCACTGCCGGCCGCACCCCGCGGACGAGCTCGCGGAGCCGGTCCGCCCGGTCCCCCTCCCCCAGGTCGAGGGGGATCCGGGCACTCGCGGCCAAGGCCGCGACGACTGCGGTGAACCCCTCGGACAGCGCGGCGGAGACGGGATGGCCGCCGCGCAGGTACCGGTCCACGAGCTCCTCGGCGAACCGGGCGAGCCCCACGGGGTCGACCTCGCTGTCGTCGGCCTCCATGGGCCCGATCCCGGAGGGCATCGCCAGTTCCCGCTCGAAGGCGGCCACCTGCGCGAGGAAGAGCCGGGACACTCCTGTCGCCGGGTTCCAGAGCACCTCGTCGCCCATGTTGTAGTACTGGCTCATGCGTCGATGATCGCGTACAGGGGGCTGCCGCTCCGGCGTCGGGGCGGCCGACGGGGCCGCTCGTGAGGGTGACGGAGTTGTCCACAACCTGGGGACCGTCCACAGGCCGGCGCGGGACCGGCCGGAACGGCGGATCGTGAGGGGGTCCGGGCGCTGGACCCGGACACCGGATCCCGATCGGCTCGGCGGTGCCCACCATGTCCAGGACCTCTTCCTGTCCTCCCTGTTCGCCCTCCTCCCCCTCCCCCTCCTCCGTCCCTTCGTCCTCCACGTGTCCCCCCGCGCGCCCCGTTCCCCCCTTCCCCCCGCTCCGCGTGGGCCGGGCCGGGGGCCGGCTGCGTCGTGCGGTGCGGCGGCGCAGGCGGGCCACCGCGGCCGGGCTGGCCGTCGTGGCGGCGGCCCTGGCGGTGGGCGGGGCGCAGGCCCGTGCCTCCCGGGGCGCGGCCCCGCCCGTGGTGAAACCGCCGGTGGCGGTGGTGCGCCTGGTGTCGGCGCCCGTGCGCATCGCGGACGCGGCGACGGTGCGGCTGCTGCGCCCCGGGGACCGGGTGGACGTGGTCGCGGCGGAGCGCACCGGCCCGCCCCGTGTGGTGGCGGCCGGGGCCCGGGTCACCGAGGTGCCCGAGCCGGAGAAGGGCGTCGGGGACGGCGGCGCGCTGGTGGTGCTGTCCATCCCCCGGGACACCGCTCGGGTCCTGGTGGGCGCGGGCACGGTGGCGCGGCTGGCGGTGACGTTGTGCTGATTCGCACGCACGCCCAGTCAAGTCACCTTGTTGTGCGGCTCGATTGGACACTGCGGGCCCGGACTGCCGTAGCTTTCGGAACAGTTGACTCCGAATTCAGCGGTTCCAGAGAGAGGCTCAGTGGTGGGCGAGAAGAAGAAGGACAGCGTGCTGGCGGGCTTCAAGGCCTTCCTGATGCGCGGCAACGTGGTGGACCTGGCGGTGGCCGTGGTCATCGGCGCCGCGTTCACGAACATCGTGAACTCGATCGTGAAGGGCATCATCAGCCCGCTCGTGGGCGCCATCGGCACCAAAAGCCTGGATGTCTACACCTCGTGCCTGAAGGGACCCTGTGGCATCGACGCGAAGGGCGATCCGATCGGCGTCAACATCCTGTGGGGATCGGTCCTCAACGCCGCACTGACCTTCCTGATCACGGCGGCGGTCGTCTACTTCCTGATGGTCCTGCCGATGGCGAAGTACCTCGCCCGGCAGGAGGCGCGCCGCAAGGCCAAGGAGGGGGTGAAGGAGACCATGGAGATCACCGAGCTGGAGGTCCTCAAGGAGATCCGCGACACCCTGGTGGCGCAGCGGGGCTCGAACGGCGGCAGCGGCCAGGCTCCGGGGGCGCGGGACGCCTTCTGACCGCTCGGGCGGATCAGATGTGGTGCGGGGGCTTCTCGTCGAGGAAGCGGGCCAGGTCGGCCGCGCTTCCGCCGGCGGGCGGTCGCTCGCCCCAGCCGCGGTCGGTGTCGTCGGACGACTGGCGGTCCAGCGGGTCGTCGAAGACCAGCCGGGGGCGCGGCTTGGCAGCCGGTGTCGACGACGCCGGTGCCGGGGTCGGCGTCGACGTCGGCGTCGCGGCGGACTCGGGCAGCGGGTCGGGGGCGGCGGAGGTGCTCATGCGTCCAGGGTACGGCGACCCCCGCCACCGGCCCGGTTCAGCCGGGGACCTCGGCGCCCTTGAGGGCGTAGCACCGCCGGCACGCGGCGAGGAAGGTCGCGTGGAAGCCGATGAGGATCCGCAGCGTGTCGGTGACGGCCATGGCGGCGGACATCGCGGGGACGAACGCAAAGCCGTAGGCGGCGATGGCGGCGCAGGAGCCGGCGACGGCGCCCGCCTCCGTCCCGGACTGCTTCGACGCGGCCGCCTGCTCCTCGGGGCCCTGGCCCTCGGCTTGGCGCACCTGCTCGTCCCGGAAGACCACCGGGATCCGCCGGTCAGGGAACCGGAGCGTCCGTACGCCCCCCGGGTGCGGGCCGACGCGGTCACCGCGGCCGGCGCGGGGTCCTGCCGCCCCGTGGGCGACGCCGGGGAGGCGGCCCGTGCGGCCCGGCCCGCCCGCCGGATCGGCGGGCGGGCGGGATGGCGAGGACCCGGGTCGGCGCGGTGGCGAGGTCCCCGGCCGGCCGGCCGCCGGGGTACCTGGGTGCCGGGTTGCCGCAGTGCGACCGCGGGACCGGCCTCGGGAGCCGGGCCGGCGGCGTACCCGGCGTCGGCCGGGCGCCGGCGGATCGTTCGGATGGTGGTGGGCCGCTACGAGTCCGCCCGGGGCACCCGGGGGGTTCGGGCCGCGCGCCTCGCCTGTCAGGCGGCCGGGCACTGCTGTGCTGGGCGGTATGACGTACGTACCGATGACCGCGCGCAGCCGCGACGAGGACCACCGGGCGGCGACCCCGCTGGAGCTGTTCTTCGATCTCTGTTTCGTCGTCGCGATCGCCCAGGCCGGTCAGTGTCTGGTGCACTCGCTGGCGGAGGGCCATCCCGGGAGCGGGGTGATCGGGTACTTCTTCGTCTTCTTCGGGGTGTGGTGGGCGTGGATGAACTTCACGTGGTTCGCGTCGGCCTACGACTGTGACGACGTGCCGTACCGGATCGCGACGCTCGTGCAGATCGCCGGTGTGCTGGTCTACGCGGCGGGGGTGAGCCGTGCCTTCAACGACAACGACTGGACGGTGGCCGTCATCGGCTACCTGATCATGCGGGTGGCGTTGACGGCGCAGTGGCTGCGGGCGGCGTCCGGGGAGAGCGGTCCGGCCCGTACGGCGGCGCTGAAGTACGCGGCGGGGCTGGTGTTGTGCCAGGCGGGTTGGGTGGCGCTGCTGTTCGCCCCGGACGCGTCCAAGCGGTGGCTGTTCCTGGTGCTGGTGGCGGCGGAGCTGTTGGTTCCGGTGCTGGCCGAGCGTGGGCACCAGACACCGTGGCACGCGCACCACATCGCGGAGCGGTACGGGCTGTTCACCATCATCGTGCTCGGCGAGACGATCGCCGCGAGCACGGTGGCCGTGAAGTCGGCGCTCGACGAGCACGAAGCCCTGGGCGAACTGCTGCCGATCGCCGCGGGCGGGCTGTTGATCGTGTTCGCCGCGTGGTGGATCTACTTCGCGGTGCCGATGCACGAGCGGCTGACGTCCAACCGTCAGGCGATCCCGTGGGGGTACGGCCATCTGTTGATCTTCGCGTCGGGTGCGGCGATCGGTGCGGGCATCGAGGTCGCGGTCGAGCACGCGGTGGGCCAGGCCCACATTTCGCAGGTGGCCGCGAACGCCGCCGTCACCGTCCCGACGGCCCTGTTCCTGATGATGGTGTGGCTGTTGCACTCCCGGCACTTCAAGCGGGGTCTCGCCCAGCAGCTGGTGCTGCCGGTGTCCTCCGTGGTGATCCTCGCGTGCACGTGGACGGGTGACTACGCGGTGTTCTACGCGGGCCTGGTCGCGACGGCGACCGTGGCGGTGGGCCAGGCCCTCTCGGTCCGGGGCGGGTCGCGGGCGGCCGTCGCCGCCTGAGGTCCGGGGCTCCGGGAGGCGCCGGCCGCCGGGCCGTCACTCCCGCGCCCGTGGATCCGTTCTGCAGCACGGCGCACCGCTTACGGCACGCCACGCATCACGCGGTGCGCGTCCCCCACCACGGCGACAGGAAGAGAAGGCCCCATGACACTCCCCCCACAACGGCAGAGCGGCGCGACCGGTCCCGGAGCGGAACTGGCCGAGCCGGGTTTCTGGCAGCTTCCACCGGACCGGCGCCTGGCCGCCTTCGCGCGCCTGCGCGCGCTGCCGTCCCCGGTGTTCGTCCCGGAGGGGGCCGGCCATTGGGCGCTCGTCCGGCACGCGGACGTGCAGGAGGCGAGCCGGCTGCCCAAGGTGTTCGCCAGCGCGCCCGGGGTCACCACACCGGAGCCGGCCCGGTGGGTGCGGGCGCTGTTCGGGGACTCGATGGTCAACCTGGACGGTCCGGACCACGCGCAGCTGCGCAAGATCGTGCAGCGGGCCTTCACGCCCCGCCTGCTGGCCGCCGCCGAGGAGGACATCCACGCGGTGGCGGCGCGGATCGTGGACGACGTGCTGGAGGGGCGGCCGGACGAGTTCGTGTCGGCGGTGGCCTCCCGGCTGCCGCTGGAGGTCATCTGCAACATGATGGGCATCCCGGAGCGCTACCGGGCGGAGATCGCGGACCGGGTCAACCACGCTTCGGAGAACATCGGGGTGGAGCGGGGCCTGGCGTCGCGGCTGCGGATGCCGGGGCGTGGGCTGCGGGCGCTGGCGCGGATGCAGCGGATGGTCGCGGGGATCGGGCGGGAGCGGCGCAGGCACCCCACCGACGACCTGATCTCGGCGCTGGTCTGCGCGAACGTCGACGGCCAGGCGCTCGGGGCCCGGCAACTGGGGGCGTTCTTCAGCCTGCTGATGGTGGCGGGGGTGGAGACGACCCGTAACGCCATCACCCACGGGCTGACGCTGCTGACCGACTTCCCGGACCAACGGGACCTGCTGCTCTCGGACTTCGAGAAGTACGCGGACGGCGCGGTGGACGAGATGATCCGGCACTCGACGCCGATCATCCAGTTCCGCCGGACGGTGACGGCCGAACACAGCCTGGGCGGCCATCTGTTCCGGCCCGGCGACAAGGTGGTGCTGTACTACGCCTCCGCCAACCGTGACGAAGCGGTCTTCCCCGATCCGGACGCCTTCGACATCACCCGCTCCCCCAACCCCCATCTGGGTTTCGGGGGTGGCGGTCCGCACTTCTGCCTGGGCGCGCACCTGGCCCGGGTGGAGATGAAGGCGCTCTTCCGTGAGCTGCTGACGCGTCCGGTGGGGCTGCGCGCGGTGGGGCTGCCGGATCTGGCGGGGTCCAGTTTCGACAACCGGGTGCGTTCGCTGCGGTTCGCCTTCGAGTGTCCCCGCACCGAGGCGTGACGGCGGGCCGGGAGGAGCGGCCACCGGGTGGTGGGGGAAACGGCCACCGGGGGGGGGACCGGCCACCGGGCGGGGGGGGGACCGGCCACCGGGCGGGGGGGGGGGACCGGCCACCGGGCGGGCTGGGGGCCCGGCGGCCGGAGCGCGGCCCCGCCTACTGCTGGAGGCTCTGCACCGTCAGGACGCAGTGGGCGCTGCTGGTCAGCACTTCCTCGTCGCCGGCGAAGGCCTGCAGGAGCTCGGGGGTGACCGGCTTGCCGGGGACGGCCTCGGGCCAGGCGCGCGTGGCGAACAGGAAGTACGCCTGCCCGCTCTCGTTGGCGGCGGCGACCCATTCGTCGGGGGCGGTGCAGGTCGCGTTGAGGCCGGGCAGGGTCAGGGCGACCTGGTTGCCCGCGAGGAGGATCTGCACGGCGAAGGTGCGCGGGTTGCGGGTGCCGTCCATGACGACGTCGCCGATGGGCAGGCCGATCTCCTCCAGCAGTCCGCGCGCGGCCCTCTCGCCCGCCTCGCGGCCCTGCGGGCCGTCGCCGAGGGTGTAGGCGAGGAGGTACGGGATGTCGTGCCCTTCGGAGGGGTCACCGATCCAGGCGAGCACGGAAAGGGTGCCGAGGTGGGACCTGTCGATTTCGGCTTGCGTTGAAGTCATGCGCCGCACCTTAGTGCTCTGGAACCGGGCCCTTTCACGGCCTTTCACCCGGGCGGGCTAGACCGACCAGAAACCACCTCCGGAATTCGCCCTGATGTTCGCGTCCTGATACTGCAGCCGCACAATGCGCGTGTTTTCCGGGATTTCGAACACCACCCATCCCTCGGCCCGCTCACCGACCGCGAGGGAATCGAAGACGAGTGGTTTGCCGGTGGTCAGTTCACCGGTGCGCACGGCCGGGTAGCGCTTTCCCGCGCCGTCGTACGCCCACATGCGCCCGAGGGGCCCGTACGAGGCACCGCCGACGTTGACGAACGACATCGAGGCGGCCGCCCAGCGCTTCCCGGCAGGGGGCCCGTAGTTCGGCTCCACGCTGAGCGCGGGGTCCACGTAGGCGGCGAGTACGGCCTGGAGGTGTCGCCCCACCTCGCGCCCCTGCACCCGTACGGAGTCACCCACATGGGCATCCTTCGCGGCGGCCGCGTCCGCGCCGCGGGCCGGCGCCGCGGGCTCCTCGTCGGCGCCGGGCGCCCCGTCGTCGACGGGGACGGCGGGCGCGGCGGCGGGGGCGAGTGCGGCGCCCTCGGGGGCGCTCTGGCAGGCGGTGGCGCCGAACAGCAGGACGGGCAGGAGGGTGGCGGCGGCGAGGACGGCGGTGGGCTGGCGCATACGGGGACCCCTTCGGGGATCTTCGGTGCGGGGATGTAATTCGGCCAGTCTCACGCGCCCGAGCGGGCAATTGCACACACCGACACGGGTATGCGGTGCGCGTTTGCCCCCGACTGCCAGCACAATGCGTTCCGGCGGAATCCCGTCATCCACGCCCACCTGGAGGAAGAATGCGTACGCCTGCCCGCCGAATGGCCTTCTCCGCCTTCTCCGCACTGGCCGCGACCGCTTTGTTCGCGGCGCCCGCCGCCGCCACCGTCTTTCAGCAGGCCGTCGTCGTCAACCCGGACGCGGAGATCGCCCGGGACGGTGCGATCGCGCTTCACGGGGCCTACCGGTGCGAGACCGCGTCCCCCGGCGGGGCCACGCAGCTCAGGGTGACCGTCGCCCAGAAGGACTCGGGCAGGCTCAGCATCGGGACCGGTGTCGTCTGCGACGGTGCGCCGCACGAGTGGAAGGTGCGGGCGCCGCAGTTCGGCGCCGGCCTGCACGCGGGTCGCGCGGTGGCGACGGCGGAGCTCCAGGAGGTGCACCTGCACGGCCTGATGCCGAGGGCGGTCGACACCGTCGCCGCGGACAGCCGGGACATCGAGATCCACGTGCAGCGCTGAGGCCTCGGCGCACCCGCCGTCCGGCCGGCGGCCGCTGCCACAGGCCCGCGGCAACCGGTCGGCGGCAAGCGGTCGGCGGCAAGTCGTCGGCGGCAAGCGGCTCCGGGCGCTGGGGGTCCCTAGGGCCCCGAGGGCCCCGGCCGTCCGGCGCCGGGGCGCGCGACGCCCGGATCCCCGGTGCCGCTGCCGCTGCCGGTGCCCGGAGCCCGCGGACGCGGGCACGGGCGCCGGGCGCGGGCACGGGCGCGGCGGCCGGTCAGTGGCATTCGGGTGCGACGTCCGTCATCGACATGAACGCGACCGTCTGGCACCCGGGGTCCGCGTGGGGCCGTCCCGTCGTCCAGTCCACGACCTTCGGCACCCCGGCCGCGAGCAGCAGCACCGCCAGGAGGCCCGTGACGGCGCCCCTGCTCAGGCGGCGCACGGCACGGCCCGAAGCAAAACCTTCCGTTTCATGGCCGCATCATCACCCCGCACCCGGCATCCCACAACCCGGAGTGAGCGCCCGCTCACGGCGTGCCGTGCGGGGTGGCGGCGCGGGCGTCGAACTCGCACCAGACGGCCTTCCCATCGCCCCGGGACTCCACCCCCCAGTGCGTGGCCAGGGCGTCGACCAGCAGCAGTCCGCGCCCCGTGGTGGCCGCCTCGCCCGGGGTGCGGCGCCGGGGCCAGACGCTGGAGCGGTCCTTGACCCACAGCCGGATCCGCCGCACGGGTTCGGGCAGCACCTCCATGGTCAGCACCGCGCCGCCGTCGGTGTGCAGGAGGGCGTTGACCAGCAGCTCCCCCGCCGCCAGCTCGACGTCGTCGGCCAGCTCGGCCATGCCCCAGTCGCGCAGGGCCTGCCGCAGGGCGTAGCGGGCCTCGGAGAGCCCCTCCGGGTCGGCCTGGTGGATGTACTGGTGGATGCGCGGGGCCCGGTGGGTGCCGGGGTCCGGGGCGCGGCGCAGCACGAGCAGGGCGACGTCGTCGCCGGAGCCCCAGCGTTCCCAGAGCCGGTCGGAGAGGTGGTCGGCGAGGGCTCCGGCGTCCTGGGGTCCGCTGCGCACGGCGTGGGCGAGGGCTTCCATGCCCTGGGTGATGGCGGTGCCGGGTTCCTCGACGAGTCCGTCGGTGCACAGGACGAGGATCTCGCCGGGCACCAGGTCGAGGCGGGTCTCGGGGAACTCCTCCTGTTCGAAGGCGGAGGCCAGGCCCAGCGGCAGGCCGCCGCGTACGTTGGGCCAGCCGGTGCGGCCGTCGGTGTGCCGGATGAGCGGGCCGAGGTGGCCGGCGCGGGCTGCCCGTACGCCGCCGGTTTCCAGGTCCACCTGTGCGTACATGCAGGTGGCGAAGCGTTCGGTGTCGAGTTCGGCGAGGAAGCGGGAGGCGCGGGCCAGGACGGTGGAGGGGGAGTGTCCCTCGCCGGCGTAGGCGCGCAGGGCGATGCGCAGCTGGCCCATGATGGCCGCGGCGTGGGTGTCGTGGCCCTGGACGTCGCCGACGACGATGCCGACCCGGTCGCGGGGCAGGGAGATCACGTCGTACCAGTCGCCGCCGACCTCGCGTCCGCTCCAGGCGGAGTGGTAGCGCACGGCGATCTCCCCGCCGGTGATGTCGGGGATCCGGCGCGGCAGCATGGCGGCCTGGAGGCCGGTGGCGAACTCGCGTTCCTGGTCGAAGAGGAGGGCTCGTTGCAGGGACTGGGCGACGATGCCGGCGAGGCCGAGGCAGAGGTTCTGTTCCTCCGGGCTGAACTCGTTGCGCCGCCGGTAGAAGAGCACGAGTCCGCCGATGGCCTTGGCCTGGGCGATGAGGGGGAGGTAGGCGGCGGCGTCGTAGCGGATCCGGTTGAGGTAGTCGGCGAGCAGCGGGAACTCGGCGGCCAGGTCGGTGAGCGAGGTGACGAATCGTGCCTGCCGGGTGAGCACGGCCTGGGACAGCGGCAGTGATCCGTCCAGGCGGGTGAACCTGCGTTCGCTGAGGATCTCCAGGGACTCCCCGCTCAGGGCGATGATCTTGATGGTGCCGTTTTCGACGAGGCCCAGCGCGAGGCCGTCGGCGCCGAGGCGTTCCAGGGCGCCGGCGCCGGTCAGGGCGGCGGTCACGTCGTCGACGGTGACGGCGCGCGACAGTGCTTCGGTGGTGCGCTGCACGATGGCGGCCTGCTGGATGCGGGCGTTCTCCAGTTTGCGCAGCACGGTGGCGTGGGCGAGCTCGGCGGTGGCGTCGCGCACGATCGCGACGATGCGCAGCGGCTGCCCGTCGGGGTCGCGCAGTACCCGGCCCTGGATGTGGGTCCACTGGTCGCGGCCGTCGCGCCGGCGCACCGTGAAGTACGAGCCGTAGGTCGCGCCGCCGCCGTCCAGGACGCCGACGACGGTGTCCTGGAGCCGTGCCGAGTCGTCGGCGGGGATCCGCAGCCCGAGGCCGTCGGGGGTGTGGTCGAACTCCTGCGGCTCCAGGTCGAAGACGGCCAGGCCGGCCTCGTCGATGGTGACGGTTCCGGCGTCGAGGTCCCATTCGAAGCTGCCCATGCCGTTGAGCGCGAGCCGCTCGCCGGGGCCCGTCAGCGGGCCGGGGGTGCCGTCCCGCCCGGGTCTGTCACGCTCCGCCGCTGCCACGGGTCACACCACCTAACGGCCGGGCCAGCACGGCTGGGAGATGAGCCGCTCCCACTCCTCGTCAGGATGCCCCGGGAGGGTGCGTCCGGCCTCCCGCCAGCGCTTGAGGAGGGCGAGGTAGATGGCGGCCGGGTCGGCGGGGGCGAAGCCCCCGGAGGGGCTGGAAGGGGCGGAGGGGCCCGCCGGTCTGCCGGCGGCGGACGCGCGCCGGCCGTACGGTGTGCCGCCGGCGGCTCCGGCCGGGGAGTGTTCCCCGCGGCTGGCGGGGATGCGCACCCAGCCACGGCCGCCCTGTGCTCGCTCCGCGCCCATCGCGGGACCCCTCTCCGGTGGATCTCAGCGTAGATACGTATTCGGTTGCCCGGCGGCGGCCCGGTCGGGGCCGGCGCCGTCGGTGGTGCCGGTGAGCGGGCCCCGGGCGCCGAGGCGGCCCAGGACTCCCTTCACCAGTCTCCCCGCCGTGAAGCCCGCGCCGTGTACGAATCGCATGGAAGGTCCGAACGAGGGAGCGGTCAGCAGCCCCGCGAAGAACAGTCCGGGCCAGGATGACTCGAAGCCGGGGCTGAGCTCGGGGGTGCCGCCGTCGCCGACGGTCGCCAGGGCCGCGCGCAGTCCGGCGTCGAGCAGTTCCAGCCGGGCCAGGTCGGGGGCGAAGCCGGTGGCGGCGATGACGTGCGCGGTGTCCAGTACGACGGACTCCCCGGCCGCCGTGGTCAGGCCTAGCCGGGTCCGGCCGCCGGCCACGGGCACGGCCCGGTGCAGCCGGTGTCCCAGCAGCGTCGGCACCCGCCGTTCGAAGCGCTCCCGCAGCCACCAGGCCCCGGCGGGCCCCAGGGCGGTGGCGGCGATCCGCTCCCGGGTCGGGGCGGGCAGCCGCCGTACCGCCCAGGGCAGCTCGGACCACACCCAGCTGCGCCAGCCGGTGCCGAGGCCGCTGTGCGGGTCGCGCAGGGCGCGGAGCAGGGGCCGCTCCAGGGGCTGCGGGACGGTGTTCCAGTTCAGCCGGGACCGCCGGGCCACCAGGCAGGGCCGGGCGCCCGCCTCCGCGAGGAGCGCGGCGGTCTCCAGGGCGGCCTGCCCGGCGCCGAGGACGGCCACCTCCCGCCCGGCGAAGCGGGACAGGTCGCTGTGGCCGGTGCTGTGCGAGCAGTGGCCCGGGGGCAGGTCGCGCAGGGCTCGCGGGTACCGGGTGAAGGGCATCACCCCGACCGCGAGGGCCACGGTGCGGGCCGGGCGGGGCGGGCCGCCGGCGGTGTGGACGAGGAAGCCGTCGCCGTACGGGGTGACCTCGGTGACGGTGTCCTCCTCCACCTCGGGCAGCCCCGCGTGGCGGGCGAACCAGAGTCCGTAGGCGCTGAAGGTGGCGATGGGCAGCGGGCTGCCGTGTTCCGCGGTCAGACCGCGGGTGGCGCAGTACTCGGCGAGGGTGTGGCGGCCTCCGGGCGCGGAGAGGTTGGAGGACCAGGGCTCCGACTTGAGGTACATGCCCTCGGGCATGTGGTCCCGCCAGGACGCCATGGGGCGTCCCACGACGCGCACCCCGAGTCCGGCCGCAGCCGCGTGCGCGGCGATCGACAGCCCGTACGGGCCCGCGCCGATCACCACGAGATCGTCCATCCGCCTCACGGCCGTTCCTCCAGCTCCTCGGTTACCGGGTGACCAGTTCGTCCGGCTCCGCCGGGGCCTCCGGCGGGGTCCGGCGGGCCGGGGGTCCCGGCCGTTCGCCCCCGCGCTGCCGGGGCGCCCGCACGGCGCGGGCCCCGCGCCGCCCCTGTTCGGGTACGCCGCGCAGGACGCGGGCCCCCTTGCCGAGGCCGCGGCCCAGGAAGGCCCCGAGCATCGCCAGGAACGGCCCGAGGTCGTCGGCGGCGAACCAGGCCGCCTCCACGCGGCCCCGCCGTTCCCGCGGGGGCGCCGCCCGTACCGGACCGGGCCGCCGCCCGGCGGGCGGGGCGGATGCGGGGGGCGGGGCGGGTGGGGCGGG
>NZ_JBEXKC010000058.1:0-51426 GCF_040609475.1 Streptomyces sp. NPDC004667
CCCTCCACCACACCCCCATCGGCGTCTTCCGCGACACCACCCGCCCCGTCTACGACACCCTCATGGCCGACCAGCTCGAAGCGGCGGTGGAGCAGAAGGGCAAGGGCGACCTGGCGACCCTGCTCGCGGGCAACGACACCTGGACGGTCGTCGGCTAGCGGGCAGTCGCCGTGCTCTCACGAAGACGCAAGCCCGGATCCCGCTACGGGGTCCGGGCTTCGTCGTAGGCGACGCGGGCCCGCTCCACCTCGCCGGTGCGCCGCTCCGTCCAGCGCGCCAGCGCCCACACCTGCTCGGCGGCCTCCCGGCCCAGGTCCGTCAGGGAGTAGTCCACGTGGGGCGGGATCACCGGGCGGGCGTGGCGCAGGACGAACCCGTCGCGTTCCAGGGTCTGGAGGGTCTGGGCCAGCATCTTCTCGCTGACCCCGCCCACCTCGCGGCGCAGTTCGCTGAACCGGTACGAGCGCTCGAACAGGGCGGCGAGCACCAGGACGCCCCAGCGGCTGGTGACGTGCTCCAGGATTCCGCGCGAGGGACACATGGGGGCTTTGACACTTACTTCCATACCAGTACCTTACTTTGAAGTGGGTACTTACGGATAGTTAGCGCTTTCCATAGGCTCGTGTCATCACCGTAGGAGAGCACAGAAACCCGCACAGGAGCGTGAGCGTCATGAGCATCGTCGTCACCGGAGCCACCGGATCCCTCGGCCGCCTCGTCGTCGAGGAGCTGCTGGCGAAGGTCCCCGCCGACCGGCTGGCCGTCGTCGTACGGAACGAGGCGAAGGCCGCCGACCTGGCCGCGCGCGGTATCGAGGTCCGGGTCGCGGACTACGACGACCCCGCGAGCCTGGCCGGTGCCTTCCGGGCCGGCGACCGCGTGCTGCTGATCTCCGGCAGCGAGGTCGGCCGCCGCGTCCCGCAGCACACGGCCGTGATCAAGGCCGCGGAGGCGGCCGGGGTGGCCCAGCTGGCCTACACCGGGATCCTCGGCGGGCCCGAGGCGGACTTCGAGCTGGCGGCCGAGCACAAGGTCACCGAGCAGGCGATCCTCGACTCCGGCCTGCCCCACACCTTCCTCCGCAACGGCTGGTACCACGAGAACTACACCGCGCAGCTGGCCTCGGTCCTGGAGCACGGGGCGGTCCTCGGCAGCGCGGGCGAGGGCCGGATCGCCTCGGCGGCCCGCGCCGACTACGCGGCGGCGGCAGCCGAGGTGCTGACCGGCGAGGGCCACCTGAACCGGGTCTACGAGCTCTCCGGGGACACCGCCTGGAGCCTGGCCGAGTACGCCGCCGAGGTGGCGCGGCAGTCCGGGCGCGAGGTCGCGTACGCCGCCCTTCCCGCGGACGCGCACCTGGCGGCGCTGACCGGGGCCGGGGTGCCCGAGGGCTTCGCGGCGATCCTGGTCGACGTGGACGCGGCGATCTCGCGCGGCCGCCTCGCCGGGACCGGCGGGGACCTGGCCCGGCTGATCGGCCGGCCGACGACCCCGGTCGCCGACGCCATCGGCGCCGTCCTGGCCGGCTGAACGGTGTCATGAGTATCTCGCCGTAACGGGCATGACAGCGGCTCCCCGCGGCGCTACGGTCGTGAGGTTGTGAGATTGGCCGGAAGTCGCACTGGAGGGCCCGTGAAGGCACAGAACGAGCAGCGCGCGGGTCTGCTCTACGGATTCGGCGCGTACGGGATGTGGGGGCTGGTCCCCCTCTTCTGGCCGCTGCTCAAGCCGTCCGGGGCGATCGAGATCCTCGCCCACCGCATGGTGTGGTCACTGGCGGTGGTCGGCGTCGCGCTGATCGCGCTGCGCCGCTGGAGCTGGATGGCGGAGCTGCTGCGCCAGCCGCGCAAGCTGGCGCTGACCGCGCTGGCCGCGACCGTGATCAGCGTGAACTGGGGCCTGTACATCTGGTCGGTCAACAACGGCCACGTGGTCGAGGCCAGCCTCGGGTACTTCATCAACCCGCTGGTGACCATCGCCCTCGGCGTCCTGGTCCTCGGGGAGCGGCTGCGCCGCGTCCAGTGGGCGGCGGTCGGCATCAGCTTCGCCGCCGTCCTGGTCCTGGCCGTCGGGTACGGGCGTCCGCCGTGGATCTCGCTCGCCCTGGCCTCCTCCTTCGCCACCTACGGGCTGATCAAGAAGAAGCTCGGCATGGGCGGGCTGGAGTCGCTGACCGCCGAGACGGCGATGCTGTTCCTGCCCGCCCTGGGCTACCTGCTGTGGCTCGCCGCGGAGGGACGCTCGACGTTCGCCTCACTGGGGCTCGGACACTCCGCCCTGCTCGCCTCGACCGGGCTGGTCACCGCGATCCCGCTGGTCTGCTTCGGGGCGGCCGCGATCCGGGTGCCGCTGTCCACGCTGGGGCTGCTGCAGTACCTGGCGCCGGTGTTCCAGTTCGGGCTCGGGGTGCTGTACTTCCACGAGGCGATGCCGCCGGAGCGCTGGGCCGGCTTCTCCCTGGTCTGGGCCGCGCTGGTGCTGCTGAGCTGGGACGCGCTGCGCAGCTCCCGGCGCTCGCGGGCCCGGCTCGCGGAGGCCGCGCAGGCCGCGGGGAACGCGGCGGCCCCCGCCGCGGAGACCGCCGCCCCGCCTGCCGCCGTCCCGCCCGCCGACGCCCCCGCGGCGGGGGCATCCCCGACCCGCGGGCCCGCGTAACGGCCTTCACTCCTCTCCCCCGGTCCCCGGTACGAAACCTTCGTACCGGGGACCGTCCGTTTACCGAACTCCCTTGACCGAATCGTGGTCTTGACGGACAGTCACGCCCTCACTGAACATCAGGCTCGCACTGGCGCATCATCGTTCACCTGATCGATACCGCACGTTCCGTCTCATCCCCATACGGAATCCCGGAGCCCCCACATGAGCCTGTCCGTCTCCCGGCGCCTGGCCGCCGTGACCGCACTCGCGGTCGCGGGCCTGCTGGCCGCCACCTCCCCCGCCGCGCTCGCCGCGCCCACGGCCGTCGCCGCCGCGCCGACGCCACCCGACATCCCGCTGGCCAACGTCAAGGCGCACCTGGCGCAGTTCTCCTCGATAGCCGCCGCCAACGGCGGCAACCGCGCCCACGGCCGGTCCGGCTACAAGGCCTCGATCGACTACGTGAAGGGCAAGCTGGACGCGGCCGGTTTCACCACCACGCTGCAGACCTTCACCTCCAGCGGCGCCACCGGCTACAACCTGATCGCCGACTGGCCGGGCGGCGACCCGAACTCCGTGCTGATGTCCGGCTCCCACCTGGACTCGGTGACGGCCGGCGCGGGCATCAACGACAACGGCTCCGGCTCGGCGGCCGTCCTGGAGTCGGCGCTGGCCGTCTCCCGCGCGGGCCTGCAGCCCACCAAGCACCTGCGTTTCGGCTGGTGGGGCGCGGAGGAGCTGGGCCTGGTCGGGTCGAAGTACTACGTCAACAACCTGCCGGCGGCCGAGAAGGCGAAGATCTCCGGCTACCTGAACTTCGACATGATCGGCTCGCCGAACCCGGGCTACTTCGTCTACGACGACGACCCCACCATCGAGCAGACCTTCAAGAACTACTACGCGGGCCTCGGCATCCCCACCGAGATCGAGACCGAGGGCGACGGCCGCTCCGACCACGCCCCCTTCAAGAGCGCGGGCATCCCCGTCGGCGGCCTGTTCTCCGGCGCCGACTACACCAAGACGGCGGCGCAGGCCCAGAAGTGGGGCGGCACCTCCGGCAAGGCCTTCGACGCCTGCTACCACTCCTCCTGCGACACCACGGCGAACATCAACGACACCGCCCTGGACCGCAACGCGGACGCCATCGCCTACGCGATCTGGAACCTCGGGGCGGCCACCCCGGTCCCGCCGGGCCCGTCCTTCGAGAACACCGCGGACGTGAACATCCCGGACTCCCCCGGCGCCGCGGTGACCTCGCCGATCACGGTCTCCGGCGTCACGGGCAACGCGCCCGCCACCACCAAGGTCGACGTCAACATCGTCCACACCTACCGCGGCGACCTGGTGATCAACCTGATCGCCCCGGACGGCACGGCGTACCTGCTGAAGAACTCCAGCTCGGACTCGGCCGACAACGTGATCGCCACCTACACGGTGAACGCATCGAGCGAGGTGGCCAACGGGGTCTGGAAGCTCCAGGTCAAGGACGTGGGGGCGCAGGACGTCGGCTACATCAACAGCTGGAAGATCACCTTCTGAACGGTGTAGCCCTCCGGTGGTGCTACGCGTCCTCGCCGGCCGGGCGCAGCGAGGCGGGCAGGGGGTCCTGGATGCGGGCGCGCAGTTCCTCCGCGACCGCCCCGATGTCCACCCGGCCCAGCTTCGCGGCCTCGACCAGGTCGCCCAGCTCCTCCGGCGAGGGCAGTTGCCTGGCCCCGGCCACCCGCAGGTACGAGCGGGTGGCCGCGGCCGCGTAGAACTCGTTCATCGGGGATTCCAGCGCGGGGCACACGGCGAGGGTGTGCAGGAACGCGGCGGCCCGCCAGGCCGTGTCGGGAGCGGGCTGCTCGGGCACCAGCACCAGGTCGTTCTGGTGCCGGGCGACGGCCGCGGCGACCCCGGAGGGGTCCCACACGGCGGGATCCGATGGCAGATGGTGTGCCAGGGCCGTCCAGGCCCACTCCATGGTGATCTTCAATTGCCGAACCGCTCCTGGAAATAGCCCCAGTGGTCGGCGAACTCCTCGATGCCGGACAGGAAGGTCTTCCGGTCCTCGTCGAGTTCGCGCTCGGTGACCTCGGTGATCAGCGCGGTCACCGTCGTCCCCAGCGCCGCCGCGCGCGCCTTGAGGCGCTCGTGGAACTCTTCGTCCAGGCGGATGGTGACGTGTCTCGACATGGCGTTCACGGTACAGCGGCCGTGCTGTACGCAGGAGCGGAACCGGACAAAGGGTGGCCGGGGACACACGTCCCCGGCCACCCCCGTCGGTGCTGCGGCTACTTGGCGGAGTCCGCCGTCTTCACCAGCTGGTCCTTGGTGACCGCGCCGACGTAGACCTTGCCGTCATCGGTGATCAGCGCGTTGACCAGGCGGGTCGAGAAGATCCGGCCCTCGCCGAACTTCCCGGTGACCTTGTCCCCGAGGGAGTTCAGGAACTGCTTGGCCTCCTTCGGCGCGTTCTTGTCCTTCTCGATGTCGCTCAGGCTCTTGCCGGCGCCGGTGTCGATGCGCGCGACCGTCGCCCAGCCCTCGCCGAGGACCTTGACGTCACCCTTGCCGTCCTTGCCGCCCTTGCCGTCGGCCCCGCCGGTCAGCGCGTCCAGACCGGGGAAGGACTCCAGCGGCCCGAACTCCTTGCCGTGGTCCCCGCCCTTCCCGGCGGCCTTGTCCGCGCCCTCGGTCACCTTGGCGCCCTTGGGCGGGGCGAAGGAGAAGGCGTCGGCGGCCGGCTTGGCGAAGTCGACCTGGGTGAAGCCCGCCTCGGCGATCGGCTTGCCGCCCTGGCTGGAGAGCACCTGGACGCGCAGCGGCACGCCGTTCTTGGCGTCGACGGCGATCCGGACCGAGTCGACGGTGGAGCCGCTCTGCTTGGGCTTCAGGACGAGCTGGTAGGCGTCGCGGCCGGCGACCTGTGCGGTGTCGCCCACGGCGATGTCGGTGGTCGGGCCGGCCTGCTTGAGCAGGTCCTGGGCCATCTGCTGCGGCGAGGCCGCGAGCCGGTCGGCCGTCTTCGGGTGCTCCTTGCCCTTGCCGGCTTCCTTGCCCGCCGCGTCCTTGCCGTCGGCCTTCTCGTGGAAGGCCTCGTTGGACTTGGAGTCGTAGCCCCAGACGTCGGTGCCGTTGTGGACGAGGGTGTACTCGTCCTTGCCGTCCAGGAAGGTCAGCTTCTGCCGGTCCGGGCCGTCGGCCGCGACGCGGAAGGTGTGCGTGCCGTTGGCCAGCTGCGCGACCTTGTCCTGCGGGTCGGCCGAGCCGCCCGCGACCCCGCCGCCGCCCAGCAGGCCGGAGGCGAGCGTGGGCAGGCCCAGGTCGGTGGTGAGCTTGGCCGTACCGGTGAGCTGCTGGACGTCGGAGGCGGCGACCTTCTCGATCAGCTGCTGCGCCGTCACCTTGGGCAGGTCCGGGCCGCCGGCGTTGGCGAAGGCCGGGACCATCGCCACGGTCGCCGCGGCGACGCCCGCCACCGCGACCGGTACGGCGTACCGGGCGGCCTTGCGAGAGGTCTTCGTGTTCGCTGCCATGTCAGTGCCCTGCCCTCTGTGTATGTGGCGGTGACCCCCGTGTCACCGCTCTCACCCGATCCGGTGGGGTTGATGACTCCATCTGACCAAATGGACGGCTCCGGGGCGTCAGTCCCCGGAATCAACTGCGCGTACGACCGTGGGATGACACGGAAGGGGCCCCTCACCCCGGACCCGTAGGGGTCGCGGGCGGGCGAGGGGCCCCTCCTGCGTCTGCGGGGACGGCTCAGCCGGCCCGGTGGACCACCGCGTCGCACAGCTCTTCCAGGGCCGACTTCGCGAAGCACTCCGGCAGCGGGGCCAGCGTGGCGCGCGCGTCCTGCGCGTACTGGATGGTGTCGCGGCGGGCCTGCTCCAGCGCGGGGTGCACCCGCAGCCGGGCGAGGACCTCGGCGTGCCGGGCGTCGTCGCTCAGGTCCCCGTCGAGCAGCTCCACGAGCTCCAGGTCCTCCTCGCGCCCGTCCCGCGCGGCCATCTCCCGCAGCCGCAGCACGGGGAGCGTGGGGATGCCCTCGCGCAGGTCGGTGCCGGGGGTCTTGCCGGACTCGTGCGAGTCGGAGGCGATGTCGAGGACGTCGTCGGCGAGCTGGAAGGCGGTGCCGAGGCGCTCGCCGTACTGGGTCAGGATGTCGACGACCGACTCGTCCGCGCCGGACATCAGCGCGCCGAAGCGGCCGGAGACCGCGATCAGCGAGCCGGTCTTGCCGGCGATGACGTCGAGGTAGTGCGCGACCGGGTCGCGGCCGTCGCGCGGGCCGGCCGTCTCCAGGATCTGGCCCGTCACCAGGCGCTCGAAGGCCTCGGCCTGGATGCGTACGGCCTCGGGTCCGAGGTCGGCCAGGATGTGGGAGGCGCGGGCGAAGAGGAAGTCACCCGTCAGGACGGCCACGGAGTTGCCCCAGCGGGCGTTGGCGCTCTCCACCCCGCGGCGTACGTCCGCCTCGTCCATGACGTCGTCGTGGTAGAGCGTGGCCAGGTGGGTGAGCTCCACGACCACCGCGGACGGCACGATCCCGGGCGCGTAGGGGTCGCCGAAGCGGGAGGCGAGCATCACCAGCAGCGGCCGGAACCTCTTGCCTCCGGCGCGCACCAGATGCTGGGCGGCCTCGGTGATGAAGGGGACTTCGCTCTTGGTGGCTTCCAGCAGACCCGCCTCGACGGCGGCCAGTCCGGCCTGGACATCGGTTTCAAGAGCCTGGTCCCGCACGCTCAGTCCGAACGGCCCGACGACGGTCACGAGGGGTACTCCTGTCTGCTGACGATCACGCTGACGATCACCTGGATTGTCGATGTGTCGCTGCCATCACTCAAGCCAGCGTATCCGGTCTGTTTTCGATCACCCAGAGCGCCTGCCCGGTCGCCACGTGCGCATCGCCCGATGCGCACCGGTATGTTCTAAGGGACCCGAAACAACCGGAGAGTACGTTTTGTCCAGAACTGCGACCGATATAGACGAACCCAGAGGCCCGGAGGCGGACCAGCCGCCACCCGGCGACGACCACGCCTTCCTCGGTCACCCCAGGGGTCTCGCCACCCTCTCCGGGCTGGAGGTCTGGGAGCGGTTCTCCTTCCTCGGCATGCAGGCCATCCTCGTCCTCTACTTCGCGGACACGGTCGCGAACGGCGGCCTGGGGATGAACCCGGCCACGGCCGCCTCCGTCTCGGCGGCCTACGGGACCATGGTCTACCTCGTCTCCGTGGCCGGCGGATGGCTCGCCGACCGCATCCTCGGTTCCTACCGCGCCGTCCTCTCCGGCGGCATCCTGATCGCCTGCGGCCACTACGCCATGGCCGTCCCCACGGCCGCCATGACCTGGGTGGGCCTCGGCCTGATCAGCGCGGGCACCGGCCTGCTCAAGCCCAACGTGGCCGGCATGGTCGGCAAGCTGTACCGGACGGCCGACCAGCGGCGCGACGCCGGCTTCGCCCTCTACTACATGGCCATCAACATCGGCGCCTTCGCCGGACCGCTGGTCACCGCCTGGCTCGGCGAGCACAAGGGCTGGCACTGGGGCTTCTCCGCCGCCGCCATCGGGATGACGGCCGGGCTCGTCCAGTACGTCCTCGGCCGCCGCCATCTGGCCGGACGCAAGCACTCGGCCGAGTACGCCCTGGCCCCCGACGCGATGCGCGCCGCCGTCCGGAAGATCGTCGGCGGCTGCGTCGCCTTCGCCGTCATCGCCACCCTCCTGGCGGTCGTCGGCTGGTTGACGACGGGCCGTCTCGTCGACCTCCTGACCCTCGCCTCGGTGATCGCCCCGGTGGTCTACTTCACGCTCATGTTCCGCAGCCCGCGCGTCAGCGCCGAGGAACGCGGACGCCTGCGCCCCTACGTGGTCCTCTTCCTGGCGTCGGTCGCCTTCAACTTCATCCTCTTCCAGGCCTACTCGACGATGATGCTGCTGGCCTCGACGAACGCCCGCACCGAGATCCTCGGCTTCGACTTCCCGGCCGGCTGGTACGCGTCGGCCCTCGGCGCCTTCGAGGTGCTGCTGGCCCCGGTGGTGGCCGCGCTGTGGGTCCGCATGGGGCCCCGCCAGCCGCACGCCTCCAACAAGATCGCCATCGGGGTGGTCCTGGGCGGCCTGTCGTTCCTGCTGATGGTGATCCCCACCTCGGGCCACGGCGGCGAGGCGTACAAGATGGCCGCCTGGTGGATCATCGGCTCGTACGTGCTGCTGGGGCTCGGCGACGTGCTGCTGCAGACCTCCGGCATGTCGGCCACCACCAAGCTCGCCCCCAAGGCCTACACCAACCAGACGATGGCCCTGTGGTTCCTCTCCCTGGCCCTCGCCAACGGCATCCAGGCCCAGGTGGTCAAGGTCTACGGCACCGTGTCCGACCCGGTGTACTTCGGCGTCAACGGCGCCGTCGCGGTCGCGGCGGGCCTGGCCGTGATCGCGCTGGCGCCCTGGCTGCGCCGCACGATGCATCCCGTCCACTGAGGGGACCGGTGAACCCGTTCCGATGATCATCCGAACCGAATTCCCGTACGCGACCACCCACGAGGACGTCCGCATCCCGATGCCCGACGGCGTCGAGCTGTACGCCCGCATCTGGCGCCCGGTCACGGACGCCCCCGTCCCGGCCCTGCTGGAGTACGTCCCGTACCGGCTCACCGACTGGACCGCCCCGCGCGACGCCCAGCGCCACCCCTGGTACGCGGGCCACGGCTACGCCTCCGTACGGGTCGACGTGCGCGGCCACGGCGTCAGCGGGGGCCGCCCCGGCGACGAGTACGACGCCCGGGAACTGGCCGACGGGGTCGCCGTGGTGGAGTGGCTGGCCGCGCAGCCCTGGTGCACGGGCGCGGTCGGCATGTTCGGGATCTCCTGGGGCGGCTTCAACAGCCTCCAGATCGCCGCCCTCGCCCCCCGGGCGCTGAAGGCCGTCGTCACCGTCTGCTCCACCGACGACCGCTACGACAACGACGTGCACTACATGGGCGGCTCGGTCCTCGCCGTGGACATGCACGCCTGGGCCGCCACGATGCTGGCCTTCTCCTCCCGCCCGCCGGACCCCCGCTACGCCGGGGACGGCTGGCGCCGCCAGTGGACCGACCGCCTGGAGGGCATGGAACCCCTGATCCACACCTGGCTCTCCCACCAGACCCGGGACGCCTACTGGCGCCACGGCAGCGTCTGCGAGGACTACGGGGCCGTCCGCGCGGCCGTCCTCGCCGTCGGCGGCTGGCACGACCCGTACCGGGACACGGTCCTGCGCCTGGTCTCCGCGCTGCCCGCCTCCCGCGTCCGGGGGCTGATCGGCCCCTGGTCGCACCAGTACCCGGACCGGGGCCTGCCGCCGGGCCCGGCGATCGGCTTCCTCCAGGAGACCCTGCGCTGGTGGGACCACTGGCTCAAGGGCGAGGACAACGGGGTCATGGAGGAGCCGCTGCTGCGCTCCTGGATCAGCGAGTCGCACCGCCCCGCGACCGTCTACGAGCGGCTGGAGGGCCGCTGGGTCGGCGACCGCGCCTGGCCCTCCCCGGCGGTGGTGCCCGTCTCCTACGGGCTCCAGGGCGCCCCGGTGGTCGTGGCCTCGCCCCAGCACACCGGGCTGGACGCGGGCCGCTTCTTCCCCTTCGGCAACGCCGCCGACCTGCCGCCGGACCAGCGCGAGGAGGACGCGAAGTCGGCCTGCTTCGAGTTCCCGGTGGCGCCGGGCGAGCCGGTGGAGATCCTGGGCCGCCCGTCGGTGACCCTGCGGCTGCGGATGGACGTCCCGTACGGGCAGGTCGTGGCCCGGCTGTGCGACGTCGCCCCCGACGGCTCCTCGACGCTGGTCACCCGGGGCGCGCTGAACCTGTCGGCGCGCCGGGGCCGGGACCGGGCGGCGCCGTGGACCCCGGGCGCGCAGGAGGACGTCACCTTCGAGCTGAACGGCATCGGCCACGCCTTCCCGCCGGGCCACCGGATCCGCCTCGCCCTGTCCTCCGCGTACTGGCCGTGGATCTGGCCCCGGGCCGGCTCCGAGGCCGGCTGGACCGTCGACCCGACGGGCTCCACCCTCGAACTCCCGGTCCGCACGGCCTCCCCCGCCACGGACGGGGGCATCGTCTTCGAGGCCCCGGAACAGGCGGAGCCGCTGGGTGTCGCGTACCCGGAGACCCTGGACGGGCCGCACCCGGAACGGGTGGTCGTACGGGACGTGGCGCGCGGCACCTGGCGCCTGGAGGTGGACCCCCGCTACGGCGGCACCCGGGTCTACCCGGACGGGCTGGAGTACGAGGAGGAGGCGGAGGAGGTCTACGAGATCCAGGACGCCGACCCGCTGTCCGCGTCCTGCCGCTCCCAGTGGCGCATCCGCCTCCACCGACCGGAGGAGGGCTGGGACGCCCGCGTGGAGACCCGCTCGGAAATCACGTGCGACGAGGGCGGCTTCCTGACGTCGAACGAGGTGGTGTGCCGGGAGGGCGAGGAGATCGTCTTCCACCGCACGTGGGAACGCCGCCTCCCGAGGACGGCGGGCTGAGCCTGGCCGAGACGCGGGCCCTCGGCTCGGCCATTGGCCTCAAGGCACTCATGGCGTCATCCGTTCGCGACGGATTACGCTCGACTCGTGCGAGCAGCGAGCGGTCCCCTGAGCGGCGGCGAGAAGAGCGATCCGGACGCCCTCAGGGCCGTAGGCCGGGCCGAGCAGGCCTTGGGGCAGGCGCACCAGCACGTCACCACTCTCGCCGGCGCCTACCGGGCGGGCGAACCGGAGCAGCAGGAGAGGGCCGAAGCCGTATGAGTACCGCGCCCCAGCCATCGGCCACCCCGCAGCCGCCCATCCAGCCCGAGGCGATCCGCTCGGCCCTCGCCCAGATCGCCCCTCACCTCCTCGCCGACTTCGACCGTGACCGTGCGGCGAGCACCGCCCGCGCACGTGCCGAGGTGTCCGCCACGCCCCTTCGCACCTTCACCGAGGCCTGGGCCGTCGAGGTGGCCATCGCGCGGCACCCGGAGACCGCCGGCAGGCTTCGCGCGCTGGAGGCCCGTGCCGGCGAAGTCGCCGACCTCGCCGAGGCCCGCGAGATCGCCTCCGAGATCAGCCGCATCCGCAGAACCGCAGCCACCGAGGCGGGCGTCCGCACGGTCGGCGGGACCGCCTGGTGACCGATGACCGTTGGGCATGGGAGTACGCCTTCCATGCCGAGGACGAGGTCAGCTACCCGAAGACCGTCCGGGACGAGGTGAAGGCCGTCGCCGACCAGATCGTCGAACTCGCGAACCTCGGCATCGACCCGGCCGAACTGGGCGACCCCACTCCCGGAACGGCACGCCGCCACACGCTCGCTTCCGGAGGATGGTTCGAGACCCAGGCGTTTCCCCGGATGCGGCCCCGCCTCCTCGCCGTGGTCTTGGTCGTACCACCACCGCACCTTCTCTGACGCGGACCCACTGTCCGCGTCCTGCCGCGCCGACTCCCGCGCCCGGCGGGCTGAGCCCACCGGGCCCACGGGGGCCCGGCGGTCCGCTCAGACGGCCTTGAGGCCGTCGACGAACACGGAGAATGCGGCTGCGGCGAAGCCGAGTTCCGGGCCGTCGGCCCGCTTGGAGTCCCGGACCGGCACGACACCGCGCGAGGCGGCGAGATTGGTGGCGACCTCGACGCACGCGCCACCGTTCTCGCTGTAGGAGGACTTGAACCAGCGGGGGGATTCGGCCTTCACGAGGTGCCCTTTCGTAGCTGACGGATCAAGGCCACCGATTCGGCTTGCGACATGGCCTCGGCCTGAAGCTGATGGTAGGCGGTCAGCAGGGGCACGACAGAGCCGCTGTCCCGTTCGAGTTGCCCCCGCTGAGCAGACTCCGCGTAGGAGACCAGTGAGCGGTTCTGCATCGTCAGGATGTAGAGAGGCAGGCTGATTGGACGACGATCGCCCATGTCGAACGGCGCGATCTGGAGCACAGTGTTCGACAGGGCAGCGAAATCGATCAGCCGATCCCACTGGCCGTCCATCGTGACAGGGTCGCCCACCGGGCGCCTGAGGCAGCTCTCGTCCAGGACGACGAAAACCAGGGGCGGCGGCGTCCGCAAAAGTGCCGCCTGTCGCTCCGCGACGATCGAGATCCGCTCCTCGGCCTGTTCGGCAGTACTTGCGCCGCGCTCGACGGCACGCTCGTTGAGCGCGGTCGCGTACTCCGACGTCTGGAGGATTCCCGGCATGACGCCGACCTCGTAGAGCCTGATCTCCGCAGCTCGCGCCTCGTGCGTGACGTACTCCGGAAAGCCCTCCAAGAGGGCAGTACTCCGCACGGCACTGCTCTGGCGTTCGAGTCGGCCGCCCGTCGCAAACACCCGGTCAGCACTTGCCGCAAAACGGCGAGTTGGAGGTCGACGGCCGGTTTCGACGGCGGAAATATGCGTCCCGGAGCACCCCATACGCTCCCCCAGCTCGTCCTGCGTCCAGCCGCGCTCGTCTCGCAGCGCACGCAGACGATGACCGAACGCCGCCCCAGGGGATTTCTCAGGGTCCAGCTCTTTGCGGTTCAACGACGACCACCCAACTCCTCGTGCAAATTGCGCAAGTTGAAGACCTCCCGACTCTAGGCCACGCTGAATCCGCTTGGTAGTGGAACCGCTACGGAGAGGCATGGCCATGTGTGAAGCGCCCCACCCGCAGGCACCACCCCCGCTTCCCGGAACACTCGTCGTGGACACCGCCCGCGACGACCGCCTCGCGGAGTTCCGCGGGCTCGCCGGGCCGTACTGGGCGCTGCGCCCCGTGCGCGGTGGGCCGGAGTGGGAGGCGGAGCCGCGTGAGGTGCGGCTCGCCGGGCCCATGGAGCGGCTCCGGGCCGAGATCGCGCGGCGCAACGCCCGCAGTGCGGAGGGCCGGCCGTGAGGGGGCCCGAACGACCCCCCGCCGAGCGGGCCACCGCGCTCGCCGTGACCCTCGGGGCCGTCGCCTGGGTGTGCTGCGTGGCCTGCATCGTCGCCCGGGGGTGGTCCGCGTGAGCAACACCTGCGGGGCGCCCGGACTGCTGTCGGCCGCGCACCTCGACGCCCTCGCCGAACTCCTCACCGGCAACGCCCGCGCCCTGCGGGCCGCGCTGGAGGAGGGCCCCGAGCTGCGTTGCGCGCTCGAACGGCATTCCGGGCCCCACATGGACCTGGTCCACGACTCCGGCTCCGGCACGGCCCTGTGGGCCCAGTGGCCCGGACCGGGCGGCGGTCACGGTGACGGCGGCGACGGGTGGCTGGAAACAGTCGTCGCGCTGCCCGACTGCCCGGCCACCACCCCCGGCCGTGGTACGGGCTGCTGGGCGTACCTGGCCCACCCCGGAGCGCACACCTGGGAGCTCACCCCGCCCTGGGCCGTCGGGCGGAGTCCGGTCCGGCAGCCCTGAGGTGGGCAGGGTGCGCGCCCGGAAGCCCACTCCGCCCGGCGGCCCGTCGGATGGAGTCCGGCGCAGCGGTGCGAAGCCGGGGAGGCCGCCGGCGGCCGAGCCGCGCGGGCGGCGCGTTCAGGAATAGAGGCGTTCCAGGACCGCCGCGATGCCGTGGGCCTCGTTCGAGAGGGTCACCTCGTCGGCGACGGCCAGCAGTTCGCGGTGGGCGTTGGCCATCGCCACCCCGTGCGCCGCCCAGGCGAACATCGGGACGTCGTTCGGCATGTCGCCGAAGGCGATCGTCGACGAGGCCGCCAGGTCCAGGACCTCGGCGGCCCGCGCCAGCCCCTCCGCCTTGTCCACGCCGGGCGGCTGGAGCTCCACCGTGTGCTCCCCCGCCATCGTGACGTTCACCAGGTCCCCGACCACCGCCCGCGCGACCCGCGTCAGCTCGTCGTCGCCCAGGTGCGGGTGCTGGAGCAGCACCTTGATGATCGGCGCCGACCAGAGGTCGTCACGCCGGGGGACGCCGACCATGGGCAGGTGCGGGTGCCACATCCGGTAGCCCGGCCCCATCAGGGTCTCCCCGTGGAGCCCCTCCTGGTTGACCGCCGCGTAGACCTCGCCGACCTCGGCCTCGATCTTGCCGAGGGCCACCTCCGCGAGGCCGCGGTCCATCGAGACGGAGTGCAGCAGGCGCCCGCGCGCCGTGTCGTACACCTGCGCGCCCTGCCCGCACACCGCGAGCCCCGTATACCCAAGATCCTCAAGGATCTTCCGGACCTGCGGGACGGGGCGTCCGGTGACCACGATGTGCTGGGCTCCCGCCGCGCGCGCCGTGGCGAGAGCCGCGTGCGAGCGGGCGGAGACGGTGTCCGCGTCGCACAGCAGAGTCCCGTCCAGGTCAGTGGCGATCAAGGCATAGGGAAGGGCGGAAGTCACGGCGCCAAGGATACGGACCCCAGTGGACAAGTCCTACAAATAGCGCCCGAATCCGGCCTCCCACAGACCCCACCAGACACGTAACGTGTCAGCCAGCCCCCGGGACACCCCCGGACCGCATGGAAAGCGAGGCAGTACCCCATGCCCCAGCAGAGCCCCCTCGACGTTCCCGAGGGCGACCCGTTCGGGCCGCACAACCTCCCCTACGGCGTGTTCAGCACCCCCGAGGAGCCGCAGCGCCGCCGCGTCGGCGTGCGCATCGGCGGACACGTGCTCGACGCCGGGGCCGTGGCGGTCGCGCTCGGGTCCCCGTACGCCGGACTCCTCGCCCAGGGCTCGCTGAACCCCCTGCTGGCCGCCGGCCGCACCGCCTGGCGGGACGTGCGCCGCGCCCTGACCGCCTGGGTGACCGACCCCGGCCACCGCGGGACCGTGGAGCCGCACCTGCTGCCGCTCAACGCCGTCACCCTGCACCTGCCGTACGAGGTCGCGGACTACGTCGACTTCTACGCGAGCGAGCACCACGCCACCAACGTCGGCAAGATCTTCCGCCCGGACGGGGACGCGCTGACCCCCAACTGGAAGCACCTGCCCATCGGTTACCACGGCCGGTCGGGCACGATCGTGGTGTCGGGCACGGACGTCGTGCGCCCCTCCGGGCAGCGCAAGGCCCCCACCGACCCGGCGCCCGTCTTCGGGCCCTCGGTCAAGCTCGACATCGAGGCCGAGGTCGGCTTCGTCGTCGGCGCCCCCTCCGAGCTGGGCCGCCCCGTCGCGCTCGGCGACTTCGAGGACCACGTCTTCGGCCTCTTCCTCCTCAACGACTGGTCCGCGCGCGACGTCCAGGCCTGGGAGTACGTGCCGCTCGGCCCCTTCCTCGGCAAGTCCTTCGCCACCTCCGTCTCCGCCTGGGTGACCCCCCTGGAGGCCCTGGACGCGGCCCGCGTGGCCCCGCCCGCCCGGGACTTCCCGCTCCTGCCCTACCTCGACGACTCCGCGGCCGACCGCCCCGGCGGCTTCGACCTGCACATCACCGTCTCCATCAACGGGCAGGAGGTGGCGCGTCCGCCGTTCGCCTCGATGTACTGGACCGCCGCCCAGCAGCTGGCCCACATGACCGTCAACGGCGCCTCGCTGCGCACCGGCGACGTGTTCGGCTCCGGCACGGTCAGCGGCCCCGAGGTCGACCAGCGCGGCTCCCTCCTGGAGCTCACCTGGAACGGCCGCGACGCCATCGAGCTCGCCGACGGCAAGCGCACCTTCCTGGAGGACGGCGACACCGTCACCCTCACGGCCTGGGCCCCCGGCGCCGACGGCACCCGCGTCGGCCTCGGCGAGGTCACCGGCCGGATCGTGGGCTCGGCCGGCTAGACCCTCCCGCGGGGTGGCGGGCCTCCCGCCGCCCCGCCGGGACCGGGCCGCCCGCGCGTAGGCCGCACGGGCGGCCCCACCACCCGTACGCTCCCCCACCCGTGGCGGGCCCGCACGGGCCGGGTGAGGCTGCTCGCATGCCCCCTCGCCACACGAAGCACATCCCGCTCGTCCCGCTGGCCCTCGCTGCCGCCGCGACCCTGGCCGCCGCACCGTCGGCCGCCGCCGCGCCCGCGCCGCCCACCCCGGCCGCCGCGGCCGCCGGGCCCTCGTACCGGCTCGCGCCCGCCGCCCAGCTGGCCCTGACCTACCGGGCCACCGCCAAGTACCACCGGCACAGCGTCGGCGTCGCCGACGGGTACGTCCCCGACAAGTACTGCGTCACGAACCCGTCCGGCGGCACCGGCTCCCTCGGCTACCCGCACTTCAACCACGCCTACGACGGCTCCGTCGACCCGGCCAAGCCCACCGCCCTGCTCTACGAGGGCGACGGCAAGGGCCGCTGGCGGCTGGCCGGCCTCGAATGGATGGTCGTGGACAAGGACGGCCTGGTGGAGACCGACGACGACCGCCCGTCCCTGTTCGGGGAGCCCTTCCGCGGCCCGCTGCCCCCGCGCTTCCCGGGGCAGAAGGTCCACTACTCGCTGCACCTGTGGCTGTGGAAGGACAACCCCGCCGGACGGTTCGAGCCCTTCAACACCGCGATCACCTGCCGCCCCGGCACCACCAGACCCCGCCCGGTCGCCCCCGCCGCCACCACCCCGTGAACGGCCCGGCCCCCCGTTCGGACGTCCGCCGCGTGCACGGCCCCCGCACCGCCCTGATGGTGGACGAAACGGCCTCACCCCACCAGGAGTTCCGATGCCCGTTCGCAGCCTGAAGACCGCTCTCGCCTGCGCGGCCGCCGTGTCGCTGGGCCTGGCCGCCGTGCCCGCGGCCCACGCGGTCGACGGTCCCGCGCCCGACCCGCGCAACCGGCAGGCCATGCGGGACATGGCGACGGCGATCGCGGTGACGGCCAAGTACGTGGACGAGCGGGAGGCCATCAAGGACGGCTACGTCCCGCACGGCGAGGCGTGCATGAGCAACCCCTTCGGGGTCGGCTCCATGGGCTACCACTACGTCAAGGAGGCCTACTGGGGCTCCAAGGACCCCGCCAAGCCGACCGCGCTCCTCTACAGCTACACGAAGGACCGCAACGGCCGGCGCAAACTCCAGACCGTGGAGTGGATGTCCACCGACCGCGACCAGGACCTGACGACCACCGACGACCGGCCGAGCATGTTCGGACTGCCCTTCGACGGGCCGATGCCGGGCCACTGGGCGGGCATGCCCAAGCACTACGACCTGCACATGTGGGCGTACGAGAAGAACCCGGCGGGCCGCTTCCACAACTGGAACCCGGCCCTTCCCTGCCCGAACAAGGCCCCGGTGGTACCGGGCGGCACCACCCAGTCCACACACCCGCACGGCCACTAGACGGCACCGATCGGCGCCGTCAACTGCCTCCCGCATATGACTCACCCGAAGGGACGGGGTTCCGCGATCGCCCGGCGCCACGCCGACCGTACGCGCGAGACTCCGGCTCATGGGAGCACCGATGAACCCGGAACACAGCTGGCCGATCCCCCCGCCGGGCGGCTGGACTGCCGACGACCTGGACACGCTTCCGAATCTGCCTCCCCACACGGAGCTGATCGACGGGAGCCTGATCTTCGTGAGTCCGCAGACCCTCTTTCACATGCGAGCGGTCAGCTTCTTCCAGCGACGACTTGAGGAGACGGTCCCCCCTGGACTGGAAGTCCTGCGCGAGTTCACCATCGACATCGACCGCCACAACCGCCCCGAGCCGGACGTGATCGTCACCGTGGAGGACACCGACGCGGACCCGGACCAGACCCGTCTTCCGGCCGCGTCCGTCCGGCTCGCGGTCGAGGTCGTCACACCGGAATCGGTCAACCGTGATCGCGAGACCAAACCGGTCAAGT
Organism: Streptomyces sp. NPDC004667; assembly: GCF_040609475.1. Lineage (NCBI taxonomy): Bacteria > Bacillati > Actinomycetota > Actinomycetes > Kitasatosporales > Streptomycetaceae > Streptomyces > Streptomyces sp. NPDC004667. Next base: position 18,280 of record NZ_JBEXKC010000058.1, read on the forward strand.
ACGCCCGTGCCGGGATCCCGCACTTCTGGCGGGTGGAGAACAGGGACGGCCGGGCCGTGGTCTACGTCTACGAACTCGACCCCGCGACCAAGGGGTACGTGGCCACGGGCATCTTCCGCGACCGGCTGCGCGTCCCGGTCCCCTTCCGCATGGACCTGGACCTCACCCGAGCGGTATAGCGCAACGCACCAGGGCCCGGCTCCCCCGAGGGAGCCGGGCCCTGTCGCGTACGGCAGGATCAGCGCACGAACGTGCTCGCCTGGCCCGCCAGGTCCAGGAAGTACTGCGGGGCCAGACCCAGCACCAGGGTGACGGCCACGCCGACCGCGATGGTCGTCATCGTCAGCGGCGAGGGAACGGCCACGGTCGGGCCGTCGGCCTTCGGCTCGCTGAAGAACATCAGCACGATCACCCGGATGTAGAAGAACGCGGCGATCGCGGACGAGATCACACCGACCACGACCAGCACCCCCGCACCGCCCTCCGCCGCCGCCGAGAACACGGCGAACTTGCCCGCGAAGCCCGAGGTCAGCGGAATGCCGGCGAAGGCCAGCAGGAACACCGCGAAGACCGCCGCCGTCAGCGGCGAACGCCGGCCCAGACCCGCCCACTTCGACAGGTGCGTGGCCTCGCCGCCCGCGTCGCGCACCAGCGTGACCACCGCGAAGGCGCCGATCGTCACGAAGGAGTAGGCCAGCAGGTAGAAGAGGACGGACTGGACGCCCTCCGCCGAGGTCGCGATCACACCGGCCAGGATGAAGCCCGCGTGCGCGATCGAGGAGTACGCCAGGAGCCGCTTCACGTCGGTCTGGGTCACGGCGATCACCGCGCCCGCCAGCATCGTGACGATCGCGACGCCCCACATCACCGGCCGCCAGTCCCAGCGCAGGCCGGGCAGGACCACGTAGAGCAGGCGCAGCAGCGCGCCGAAGGCGGCCACCTTGGTCGCGGCGGCCATGAAGCCGGTGACCGGGGTCGGGGCGCCCTGGTAGACGTCCGGGGTCCACATGTGGAAGGGGACCGCGCCGACCTTGAACAGCAGGCCCATCAGGATCAGCGCGCCGCCGATCAGCAGCAGCGCGTCGTTGCCCATGGTGGAGGCCAGGGCCGGGTCGAGCTTGGCGACGGTGCCGTCGACCACGTCGGCGATCACCGCGTAGGAGACCGAGCCCGCGTAGCCGTAGAGCAGCGCGATGCCGAAGAGGAGGAAGGCGGAGGAGAACGCGCCGAGCAGGAAGTACTTGACCGCGGCCTCCTGCGACATCAGCCGCTGGCGGCGGGCGACGGCGCAGAGCAGGTACAGCGGGAGGGAGAAGACCTCCAGCGCGATGAACAGCGTCAGCAGGTCGTTCGCCGCCGGGAAGATCAGCATGCCGGCGATGGCGAACAGGGCCAGCGGGAACACCTCGGTGGTGGTGAACCCGGCCTTGACGGCGGCCTTCTCGCTCTCGCTGCCCGGTACGGACGCGGCCTGGGCGGCGAAGGAGTCCACCCGGTTGCCGTGTGCCTTCGGGTCCAGGCGGCGCTCGGCGAAGGTGAACACGGCCACGATCGAGGCCAGCAGGATCGTGCCCTGGAGGAACAGCGCCGGGCCGTCCACGGCGATGGCGCCCATGGCCGCGATGTGCGCCTTGGTGCTGCCGTAGCCGCCGGCGGCGAGGCCGACGACCGCCGCGAAGGCCGAGGCCAGCGCGGCGACGGCCAGGAACACCTGGACGTAGTAACGGGACCTGCGCGGGACGAAGGCCTCCACGAGGACTCCGAGGACGGCCGCGCCCACCACGATCAGCGTGGGCGCCAGCTGCGCGTACTCGATGTGCGGGGCCGGGATCTTGTCGGCCGGTCCGTTGGCCGCCAGGGTCAGCAGGGCCTGGGCAGCAGTCGCGGTGCTCACTTCGCCGCCTCCCCATTCTTGGCCTCGACGGCCACCTCGGGCTTCGGGTCGGTCTGCTTCACGTCCGACATGGTGTGCTCCACCGCCGGGTTGACGATCGTGGTGAGCGGCTGCGGGTAGACGCCCAGGCCGATCAGCAGCGCGATCAGCGGGGCGACCACGAGGACCTCGCGCAGGCGCAGGTCCCGCATGCCGGAGACCTCCTCCCTGACGGGGCCGGTCATGGTGCGCTGGTACAGGACCAGGGTGTAGAGCGCCGCCAGCACGATGCCGACGGTGGCGATGATCCCGACGACCGGGTAGCGGGCGAACGTGCCGACCAGCACCAGGAACTCGCTGACGAAGGGCGCCAGGCCCGGCAGGGAGAGGGTGGCGAGGCCGCCGATCAGGAAGGTGCCGGCGAGGACCGGGGCCACCTTCTGGACACCGCCGTAGTCGGCGATGAGCCGCGAGCCGCGCCGGGAGATCAGGAATCCGGCGACGAGCATCAGCGCGGCCGTCGAGATGCCGTGGTTGACCATGTAGAGCGTCGCGCCCGACTGGCCCTGGGAGGTCATCGCGAAGATGCCCAGGATGATGAAGCCGAAGTGCGAGATCGACGCGTAGGCGACCAGCCGCTTGATGTCCCGCTGCCCGACCGCGAGGAGGGCGCCGTAGACGATGCTGATCAGGGCCAGGACGAGGATCACCGGGGTGGCCCACTTGCTGGCGTCGGGGAAGAGCCCGAGGCAGAAGCGGAGCATCGCGAAGGTGCCGACCTTGTCGACGACCGCGGTGATCAGGACGGCGACCGGGGCGGTGGCCTCGCCCATCGCGTTCGGCAGCCAGGTGTGCAGCGGCCACAGCGGGGCCTTCACCGCGAAGGCGAAGAAGAAGCCGAGGAAGAGCAGCCGCTCGGTGTTGGTCGACATGTCCAGGGTGCCGGCGGCGCGGGCGGCGGTGATCTCCTGGAGGGAGAAGTTCCCGGCGACGACGTACAGCCCGATGACGGCGGCCAGCATGATCAGGCCGCCGACCAGGTTGTAGAGGAGGAACTTGACCGCCGCGTACGAGCGCTGCGCGGCCGCGTTCTCGTCGGTCCCGGAGTGCGCCCGGTCCCCGAAGCCGCCGATGAGGAAGTACATCGGGATGAGCATGGCTTCGAAGAAGACGTAGAAGAGGAAGACGTCGGTGGCCTCGAAGGAGATGATCACCATCGCCTCGACCATCAGGATCAGGGCGAAGAAGCCCTGCGTCGGCCGCCAGCGGGAGGAGTTCGTCTCCAGGGGGTCGGCGTCGTTCCAGCCGGCGCCGATCACGAAGGGGATCAGCAGTGCGGTGAGCGCGATCAGCGCCACCCCGATGCCGTCGACGCCCAGTTCGTAGCGGACTCCGAAGTCCCTGATCCAGGCGTGGGACTCGGTGAGCTGGTAGCGGTCGCCGCCGGGCTCGAAGCGGACCGCGACCAGCACGGCCAGGGCCAGCGTGGCCAGGGAGAACAGCAGCGCCAGCCACTTGGCGGCGGTCCTGCGGGCGGCCGGGACGGCCGCCGTGAGGACCGCGCCGACCGCGGGCACGGCCGCCGTCACCGTCAGAAGCGGGAAGTTCATGTCACACCGCCCTCATCAGCAGGGTCGCGGCGATCAGGATCGCCGTGCCCCCGAACATCGAGACCGCGTAGCTGCGGGCGTAGCCGTTCTGCAGCTTGCGCAGCCGGCCCGAGAGCCCGCCGACCGAGGCGGCCGTCCCGTTGACGACTCCGTCGACCAGGCTGTGGTCCACGTAGACGAGCGAGCGGGTCAGGTGCTCTCCGCCGCGCACCAGCACGACGTGGTTGAAGTCGTCCTGGTACAGGTCGCGGCGGGCCGCCCGGGTGAGGAGCGAGCCGCGCGGGGCGACGACCGGGACGGGCTTCCTGCCGTACATCCCCCAGGCGATGGCGACACCGATCACCAGGACCACCATGGTGGACAGGGTGACCGTCAGGGCGCTGATCGGCGGGTTGCCGTGCGCCTCGCCGGTGACCGGCTCCAGCCAGTCCACGAAGCGGTCGCCGATCGAGAAGAACCCGCCGGCGAAGACCGACCCGAAGGCGAGGACGATCATCGGGATGGTCATGGACTTCGGGGACTCGTGCGGGTGCGGGGCGTGGCCTTCCGCGTCCGGCTGCCAGCGCTTCTCGCCGAAGAAGGTGAGGAGCATGACCCGGGTCATGTAGAAGGCGGTGATCGCCGCACCCAGCAGGGCCACTCCGCCGAGGATCCAGCCCTCGGTGCCGCCCTTCGCGAAGGCCGCCTCGATGATCTTGTCCTTGGAGAAGAAGCCCGACAGGCCCGGGAAGCCGATGATGGCGAGGTAGCCGAGGCCGAAGGTCACGAAGGTGATCGGCATGTACGTCCGCAGACCGCCGTACCTGCGCATGTCCACCTCGTCGTTCATCCCGTGCATCACGGAACCGGCGCCGAGGAAGAGGCCCGCCTTGAAGAAGCCGTGCGTGACCAGGTGCATGATCGCGAAGACGTAGCCGATCGGGCCGAGGCCCGCCGCGAGGATCATGTAGCCGATCTGCGACATCGTGGACCCGGCGAGGGCCTTCTTGATGTCGTCCTTCGCGCAACCGACGATCGCACCGAAGAGCAGCGTGACCGCGCCGACGACGGTGACCACCAGCTGGGCGTCCGGCGCCCCGTTGAAGATCGCGGCCGAGCGGACGATCAGGTACACGCCGGCGGTGACCATGGTCGCCGCGTGGATCAGGGCCGAGACCGGGGTCGGGCCCTCCATCGCGTCGCCGAGCCAGGACTGCAGCGGCACCTGCGCCGACTTGCCGCAGGCGGCCAGCAGCAGCATCAGGCCGATCGCCGTCAGCTTGCCCTCGGAGGCCTGGCCCACCGCGCCGAACACCGGCCCGAAGGCGAAGGTCCCGAACGTGGTGAACATCAGCATGATCGCGATCGACAGGCCGATGTCACCGACGCGGTTGACCAGGAAGGCCTTCTTCGCGGCCGTGGCCGCGCTGGGCTTGTGCTGCCAGAACCCGATCAGCAGGTACGAGGCCAGGCCCACGCCCTCCCAGCCGAAGTACAGCAGCAGGTAGTTGTCGGCGAGGACGAGCAGCAGCATCGCCGCGACGAACAGGTTGAGGTAGCCGAAGAAGCGGCGGCGCCGCTCGTCGTGCTCCATGTAGCCGATGGAGTAGATGTGGATGAGCGTGCCCACGCCTGAGATCAGCAGGACGAAGGTCATCGACAGCTGGTCCAGCTGGAACGCCATGTCCGCCTGGAAGCCCTCCACCGGGATCCAGGTGTACAGGAACTGGTGCAGGGTCCGGTCGTCGGCGCTGCGGCCCAGCATGTCGATGAACAGGGCCACGCCGATGCCGAAGGAGACGGCGGCGAGCAGGGTGCCGAGCCAGTGCCCGGCCTTGTCGAGGCGCCGGCCGCCGCAGAGCAGCACCACCGCTCCGAGCAGGGGCGCCGCGATCAGCAGCGCAATCAGATTCTCCACTGTGTGAACGCCCCTTACAGCTTCATCAGGCTGGCGTCGTCGACCGAGGCCGAGTGGCGGGTACGGAACAGCGACACGATGATCGCGAGGCCCACCACGACCTCCGCGGCGGCGACGACCATCGTGAAGAACGCGATGATCTGGCCGTCGAGGTTGCCGTGCATCCGGGAGAAGGCCACGAACGCGAGGTTGCAGGCGTTGAGCATCAGCTCGATGCACATGAACAGCACGATCGCGTTCTTCCGGACGAGCACCCCGGCCGCGCCGATGGTGAACAGCAGGGCCGCCAGGTACAGGTAGTTGACCGGGTTCACTTCGAGGCCTCCTCACGGCCGAGACGCTCCGCGGAGGCCTGCTCCAGCGCCTTGAGGTCGTCCAGGGCCTGGCCCGACACGTCACGGACCTGACCGCGGGCCCGCAGGGTCTTGCTGACGGTCAGCTCGGACGGGGTGCCGTCCGGGAGCAGGCCGGCCACGTCGACCGCGTTGTGCCGGGCGTAGACGCCGGGCGCCGGCAGCGGCGGGAGCTGTACGCCCTCGCGCACGCGCTGCTCGGCGAGTTCGCGCTGGGTGGCGGCCCGCTCGGTGCGCTCGCGGTGGGTGAGCACCATCGCGCCGACGGCCGCCGTGATCAGCAGGGCGCCGGTGATCTCGAAGGCGAAGATGTAACGGGTGAAGATCAGCTCGGCCAGGCCCTGGACGTGCCCGGCGGAGTTGACCCGGCCGAGCCCGTTGAAGTGGGTGAGCCCGGCGTTGGCGATGCCGGCGATCAGCAGGATGCCGAAGCCGAGCCCGCACAGGACCGCCAGCCAGCGCTGCCCCTTGAGGGTCTCCTTCAGCGAGTCCGCCGCCGTGACGCCGACGAGCATGACCACGAAGAGGAAGAGCATCATGATGGCGCCGGTGTAGACGATGACCTGGACGACGCCCAGGAAGTACGCCCCGTTGGCGAGGTAGAACACCGCCAGGATGATCATCGTCCCGGCGAGGCAGAGGGCGCTGTGGACGGCCTTGCGCATCAGGACCGTGCACAGCGCGCCGATGACGGCGACGGTGCCCAGTACCCAGAACTGCACGGCCTCGCCGGTGGAGGTCATCGTGGCGCCGGCGGCTGCGAGGGCGCTCATGCCTGCACCTCCTCGGAGGAGTCCGCGGCCGTCTCGCCCTTGGAGACCGCCACCTGCCGGACCGTGCCCGGGGCGGCGCCCGTCACCAGCCCCCGGTAGTAGTCCTGCTCGTCCGTCCCCGGGAAGATCGAGTGCGGGGTCTCCACCATGCCCTCGGTCAGACCCGCGAGGAGCTGCTCCTTGGTGTAGATCAGCGCCTCGCGGCTGGAATCGGCGAGTTCGAACTCGTTCGTCATCGTCAGCGCCCGGGTGGGGCAGGCCTCGATGCACAGCCCGCAGAGGATGCAGCGGGCGTAGTTGATCTGGTAGACCCGCCCGTAGCGCTCGCCCGGGGAGTAGCGCTCCTCCTCGGTGTTGTCCGCGCCCTCCACGTAGATCGCGTCGGCGGGACAGGCCCAGGCGCACAGCTCGCACCCGATGCACTTCTCCAGACCGTCGGGGTGGCGGTTGAGCTGGTGCCGTCCGTGGAAGCGCGGAGCGGTGGTCTTCTCCTGCTCCGGGTACTGCTCGGTGAGGCGCTTCTTGAACATGGCCTTGAAGGTCACGCCGAACCCGGCCACCGGGTTCTGCCACTTTTCGTCGGACACGTCTCAACCCTCCTCTCGGTCGCTGTCGGGGTTCGCCCCGCCGCTGACGATCAGCTCCCGCTCCGCGCGGGGGCGCCGGCGCGGTACGGGCGCCAGGTGCTGGCCGGGCTTGGGCGGTACGGGGAAGCCGCCCGCCATCGGGTCGAAGGCCCTGGCCGCCTCGGCCTCGCCGGCCTCCTCGGCCGCCGCCTTCTCCCGCTTGTCGCGGAAGAGGTCCGCGACGAAGGAGAGCAGCAGGATCGCGACGACCGCGCCGCCCACGTAGAGGACGATCTCGCTGAAGTCGTAGCGCTCGTTGCGCAGCGCCCGGACGGTGGCGACCAGCATCAGCCACACCACGGAGACCGGGATCAGCACCTTCCAGCCGAGCTTCATCAGCTGGTCGTAGCGCACGCGCGGCAGCGTGCCGCGCAGCCAGATGAAGAAGAACAGCAGCAGCTGCACCTTGATGACGAACCAGAGCATCGGCCACCAGCCGTGGTTCGCGCCCTCCCAGAAGTGGCTGATCGGGTACGGGGCCCGCCAGCCGCCCAGGAAGAGGGTGACCGAGACCGCCGAGACGGTGACCATGTTGACGTACTCGGCCAGCATGAACAGCGCGAACTTGATGGAGGAGTACTCGGTGTTGAAACCGCCGACCAGGTCGCCCTCGGACTCCGGCATGTCGAAGGGGGCGCGGTTGGTCTCGCCGACCATCGTGATGACGTAGATGATGAAGGACACCGGCAGCAGCACGATGTACCAGCGGTCCGCCTGCGCCTCCACGATCGCCGAGGTCGACATCGACCCGGAGTAGAGGAACACCGACGCGAAGGCCGCGCCCATCGCGATCTCGTACGAGATCATCTGCGCGCAGGAGCGCAGGCCGCCGAGGAGCGGGTACGTGGAGCCGGAGGACCAGCCGGCGAGGACGATGCCGTAGATGCCGACGGAGGCCACCGCGAGGACGTAGAGCATCGCGATGGGCAGGTCGGTCAGCTGCATCGAGGTGCGCTGGCCGAAGATGGAGACCTGGTCGTCGGCCGGGCCGAAGGGGATCACCGCGATGGCCATGAAGGCCGGGATCGCCGCGATGATCGGGGCCAGGACGTAGACGACCTTGTCGGCCCGCTTGACGATGAGGTCTTCCTTCAGCATGAGCTTCACGCCGTCGGCGAGGGACTGGAGCATGCCCCAGGGGCCGTGCCGGTTGGGGCCGATGCGCAGCTGCATCCAGGCGACGACCTTGCGCTCCCACACGATGGAGAAGAGCACGGTCACCATCAGGAAGGCGAAGCAGAACACCGCCTTGACGAGGACCAGCCACCAGACGTCCCTGCCGAACAGGGAGAGGTCCTCGGCAGCGAGCTGTACCGCGTTCACGCGCCCACCTCCGCATCGGGGTCGCTGCTGTCGGCCGGGGTCGCCGGGCCGATCCGCACGAGGGTGCCCGGACGGGCTCCGGTGTCGGCGAGGACGCCGCGGCCGGTGGAGTTCAGCGGGAGCCAGACCACCCGGTCGGGCATCTCGGTGACCTTCAGGGGCAGCACCACCGGGCCGGCCGGGCCGGTGACGGCGAGGAGGTCGCCGTCCTTGACGCCGGTCTCGGCGGCCGTGGCGGCCGACAGCCGGGCGTTCGCCTCGTGCCGGGTGCCGGCCAGGGCGTCGTCGCCCTGCTGGAGCAGGCCCTGGTCCAGCAGCAGCCGGTGGCCCGCGAGGACCGCCTCGCCCGCGCCGGGGCGGGGCAGCGGCTCGGTGGCCGTGGACTGCTCCGCCGCGAGCTCCCCCTCCCAGGGGCCGAGCCGCTCCAGCTCGCGCCGTACGGCGTGTACGTCGGGCAGCCCGATCGGCCGGTCGGCCGCGTCGGCCAGCATGTGCAGCACGCGGGCGTCGGCGGGGGCGAGCCGGCGGGTCATCTGGTCGGGCTTGAGGGCGGCCTCGAACGGCCGGACCCGGCCTTCCCAGTTGATGAACGTGCCCGTCTTCTCGGCGACGGCGGCGACCGGCAGGACCACGTCCGCATGGTCGGTGACCGCGCCGGGCCGCAGCTCCAGGGAGACCACGAAGGCCTCCTCCAGGGCGGTCTCGGCCCGCCGCGGGTCCGGCAGGTCGGCGAGTTCGACGCCCGCGACCAGCAGTGCGGACAGCTCGCGGGTGGCGGCCGCCTCCACGATCTGCCCGGTGTCCCGGCCGTAGCGGTGCGGGAGTTCGTCCAGCCCCCAGGCGCCGGCGACCTCGGCACGGGCCCGCGGGTCGGTGGCCGGGCGGCCGCCCGGCAGCAGGGACGGCAGCGCGCCCGCCTCGACGGCGGCCCGCTCCCCGGCCCGGCGCGGGATCCACACCAGCCGGGCCCCGGTCGCGGTCGCGGCCCGTACGGCGGCGGTCAGCGCGCCGGGCACGCCGGCCAGGCGCTCCCCGACCACGAGGACCGAGCCGGGCCTGCGCAGCGCCTCGGCGGCCTCGGCGCCGCCGGCCTCCAGTCCGGTCCCGGTCGCGAGGGCCTCCAGCCACTCGGGCTCGGTGCCGGGGGCGGCGGCCAGCAGGGTGCCGCCCGCCTTGGCGAGGCCGCGGGTGGCGAAGGGCGCCAGCGCGAAGGTCCGCTGCCTGTTGCGGCGGTGGGCCTTGCGCAGCCGCAGGAAGACCCCGGGGGCCTCCTCCTCGGCCTCGATCCCGGCGAGCAGCACGGTGGGCGCGGCCTCCAGGGAGGCGTACGTGACGCCCGTGCCGTCGAGGTCCTTGCCGGTGCCCGCCACGGTGGCGGCCAGGAAGTCGGCCTCCTCCGCGCTGTGCACCCGGGCCCGGAAGTCGATGTCGTTGGTGTCGAGGACGACCCGGGCGAACTTGGCGTACGCGTAGGCGTCCTCGACGGTGAGCCGGCCACCGGTCAGCACGCCGGCCCGGCCGCGTGCGGCGGCCAGCCCCCGCGCGGCGGCCTCCAGGGCCTCCGGCCAGCTCGCCGGGGCCAGGACGCCGTCGGCGCCGCGCACCAGCGGGGTGGTCAGCCGGTCCGGGCGCTGCGCGTAGCGGAACCCGAAGCGGCCCTTGTCGCAGATCCACTCCTCGTTGACCTCGGGGTCCTCGGCGGCGAGGCGGCGCAGCACCTTGCCGCGCCGGTGGTCGGTCCGGGTCGCGCAGCCGCCCGCGCAGTGCTCGCACACGCTCGGGGAGGAGACGAGGTCGAAGGGGCGGGAGCGGAAGCGGTAGGCGGCCGAGGTGAGGGCGCCGACGGGGCAGATCTGGATGGTGTTGCCGGAGAAGTACGACTGGAAGGGGTCGCCCTCGCCGGTGCCGACCTGCTGGAGCGCGCCGCGTTCCAGCAGCTCGATCATGGGGTCGCCGGCGATCTCGTTGGAGAAGCGGGTGCAGCGCGCGCACAGCACGCACCGTTCGCGGTCCAGGAGCACCTGGGTGGAGATCGGGACGGGCTTCTCGTAGGTGCGCTTGTGGCCCTCGAAGCGGGATTCGGCGTTGCCGTGGGACATCGCCTGGTTCTGCAGGGGGCATTCGCCGCCCTTGTCGCAGACGGGGCAGTCCAGCGGGTGGTTGATGAGCAGCAGCTCCATCACCCCTCGCTGGGCCTTGTCGGCGACCGGGGAGGTCAGCTGGGTCTTGACGACCATGCCGTCGGTGCAGGTGATCGTGCAGGAGGCCATCGGCTTGCGCTGGCCCTCGACCTCGACGATGCACTGGCGGCAGGCGCCGGCCGGGGGGAGGAGGGGGTGGTCGCAGAACCGGGGGATCTCGATGCCGAGCTGTTCGGCGGCCCGGATGACGAGGGTGCCCTTGGGGACCGACAGTTCGAGCCCGTCGATGGTCAGGGACACGGAGTCGGGGGGCACGGCGGCCTCTCCGCCACCGGTCGGAGCGTTCGTGGTGACGGTCATGCGTTCACCTCCGTGTCAGCCCAGAGGGTCGACTTCCTGGGGTCGAAGGGGCAGCCCTTGCCCGTGATGTGCTGTTCGTACTCGGCGCGGAAGTACTTCAGCGAGGAGAAGATGGGGCTGGCGGCGCCGTCGCCGAGGGCGCAGAAGGACTTGCCGTTGATGTTGTCGGCGATGTCGTTCAGCTTGTCGAGGTCGGACATGACGCCCTTGCCGGCCTCGATGTCGCGCAGCAGCTGGACGAGCCAGTACGTGCCCTCGCGGCAGGGCGTGCACTTGCCGCAGGACTCGTGGGCGTAGAACTCGGTCCAGCGGGTGACGGCGCGCACCACGCAGGTGGTCTCGTCGAAGCACTGGAGGGCCTTGGTGCCGAGCATGGAGCCGGCCGCGCCGACGCCCTCGTAGTCCAGCGGGACGTCGAGGTGCTCGTCGGTGAACATGGGGGTGGAGGAGCCGCCGGGGGTCCAGAACTTCAGCCGGTGGCCGGGGCGCATGCCGCCGCTCATGTCGAGGAGCTGGCGCAGGGTGATGCCGAGGGGCGCCTCGTACTGGCCGGGGCCGACGACGTGCCCGGACAGCGAATAGAGCGTGAAGCCGGGGGACTTCTCCGTCCCCATCGCCTTGAACCAGTCCTTGCCCTTGTTCAGGATCGCGGGAACCGAGGCGATGGATTCGACGTTGTTGACGACAGTGGGGCACGCGTAGAGCCCCTCGACCGCGGGGAAGGGGGGACGCAGCCGGGGCTGACCGCGCCGGCCTTCGAGGGAGTCGAGCAGTGCCGTCTCCTCGCCGCAGATGTACGCGCCCGCTCCCGCGTGCACCGTGATGTCGAGGTCGCGTCCGCTGCCGTCGATGTCCTTGCCGAGGTACCCGGCCGCGTACGCCTCGCGCACGGCCTCGTGCAGGCGCCGCAGCACGGGGACGGTCTCGCCGCGCAGGTAGATGAAGGCGTGCTCCGACCGGATCGCGTAGCAGGCGATGATCATTCCCTCGATGAGGGAGTGCGGGTTGGCGAAGAGGAGGGGGATGTCCTTGCAGGTTCCCGGCTCCGACTCGTCCGCGTTCACGACGAGGTAGTGCGGCTTGCCGTCGCCCTGCGGGATGAACTGCCACTTCATTCCGGTGGGGAAGCCCGCGCCGCCGCGTCCGCGCAGTCCGGAGTCCTTGACGTAGGCGATCACCTCGTCCGGGGTCATCGCGAGCGCCTTGCGCAGGCCCTCGTACCCGTCGTGGCGCCGGTAGGTCTCCAGCGTCCACGACTCGGGCTCGTCCCAGAACGCCGACAGGACGGGCGCGAGGAGCTTCTCCGGGCTGGTGCCGTTCTTGCTGAGTTCCGTGGACACGCTCATCACTCCCCTCCCTCTGTGGTGGCTTCGCCGCGGGCCTCGCCGCGGGGGTGCACGACCGGGGCGTGCGGGGCTTCGCCGCGGGCGATGCGCAGTCCGATCAGGGAGGCGGGTCCGGCGCCGCCGCTCGCGGCCACCGCGCCCTCGCGCTCGTCGGGGAAGCCCGCCAGGATCCGGGCGGTCTCCTTGTACGTGCACAGCGGCGCGCCCCGGGTCGGTTCGACGGGGCGCCCGGCCAGCAGGTCGTCGACGAGGGCCTTGGCGGATTGGGGGGTCTGGTTGTCGAAGAACTCCCAGTTGACCATCACCACGGGGGCGTAGTCGCAGGCCGCGTTGCACTCGATGTGCTCCAGCGTCACCTTGCCGTCGGGGGTGGTCTCGTTGTTGCCGACCCCCAGGTGCTGCTTGAGCTCGTCGAAGATGGCGTCGCCGCCCATGACGGCGCACAGGGTGTTGGTGCAGACGCCGACCTGGTAGTCGCCGGAGGGCTTGCGCCGGTACATCGTGTAGAAGGTGGCGACCGCGGTGACCTCGGCGGTGGTCAGGCCCAGCACCTCGGCGCAGAAGCGGATGCCGGTGCGCGAGACGTGGCCCTCCTCGGACTGCGTCAGGTGCAGCAGCGGCAGCAGCGCGGAGCGGCTGTCGGGGTAGCGGGCGATGACCTCGGCGGCGTCGGCCTCCAGCCGGGCGCGTACGTCGGCCGGGAAGTCGGGGGCGGGAAGCTGGGGCATCCCCAGGCTCACCCCTTGACCGGTCGGATTGGCTGTCATCGGTCGACGCCTCCCATCACGGGGTCGATGGAGGCGACGGCGACGATGACGTCGGCGACCTGGCCGCCTTCGCACATCGCGGCCATGGCCTGCAGGTTGGTGAAGGACGGGTCGCGGAAGTGGACCCGGTAGGGGCGGGTTCCGCCGTCGGAGACGACGTGCACGCCGAGCTCGCCCTTGGGGGACTCCACGGCGGCGTACGCCTGCCCGGCCGGTACCCGGAAGCCCTCGGTGACGAGCTTGAAGTGGTGGATCAGGGCCTCCATGGAGGTGCCCATGATGTTCTTGATGTGGTCGAGGGAGTTGCCGAGGCCGTCGGGTCCCATCGCGAGCTGGGCGGGCCAGGCGATCTTCTTGTCGGCGACCATGACCGGGCCGGGCTCCAGCCGGTCCAGGCACTGCTCGACGATCCGCAGGGACTGGCGCATCTCCTCCAGGCGGACCAGGAAGCGTCCGTAGGAGTCGCAGCTCTCGGTGGTGGGGACGTCGAACTCGTAGGTGTCGTAGCCGCAGTACGGGTCCGCCTTGCGCAGGTCGTGCGGCAGCCCGGCGGAGCGCAGGATCGGGCCGGTGGCGCCCAGGGCCATGCAGCCGGTGAGGTCGAGGTAGCCGACGTCCTGCATGCGGGCCTTGAAGATGGGGTTGCCGGTGGCGAGCTTGTCGTACTCCGGCAGGTTCTTCTTCATGGTCTTCACGAACTCGCGCAGCTGGTCGACCGCGCCGGGGGGCAGGTCCTGGGCGAGGCCGCCGGGGCGGACGAAGGCGTGGTTCATGCGCAGGCCGGTGATCAGCTCGAAGACGTCGAGGATCAGCTCGCGGTCCCGGAACCCGTAGATCATGATCGTGGTCGCGCCCAGCTCCATGCCGCCGGTGGCGATGCACACCAGGTGGGAGGAGAGCCGGTTGAGCTCCATCAGCAGGACGCGGATGACGGTGGCGCGGTCCGGGACCTGGTCGGTGATGCCGAGGAGCTTCTCGACGCCGAGGCAGTACGCCGTCTCGTTGAAGAACGGCGTCAGGTAGTCCATGCGCGTGACGAAGGTGGTGCCCTGCGTCCAGTTGCGGAATTCGAGGTTCTTCTCGATGCCGGTGTGCAGGTATCCGATGCCGCAGCGGGCCTCGGTGACCGTCTCGCCGTCGATCTCCAGGATCAGCCGGAGCACCCCGTGGGTGGAGGGGTGCTGGGGACCCATGTTGACGACGATGCGCTCGTCGTCGGCGCGGGCCGCCGACTGGACGATCTCGTCCCAGTCGCCGCCGGTGACGGTGTGGACGGTGCCCTCGGTGGTCTCGCGGGAGGACGCGGGGTGCGATGCGTTCGGGGTGTTCATCAGCTGTACGACCTCCGCTGGTCGGGAGCCGGGATCTGGGCGCCCTTGTACTCGACGGCGATGCCGCCGAGCGGGTAGTCCTTGCGCTGCGGGAAGCCCTGCCAGTCGTCCGGCATCATGATCCGCGTGAGGGCCGGGTGGCCGTCGAAGACGATGCCGAAGAAGTCGTAGGCCTCGCGCTCGTGCCAGTCGTTGGTCGGGTACACCGCGACCAGGGACGGCACGTGCGGGTCGGCGTCGGGGACCGACACCTCCAGGCGGACGATCCTGCCGTGGGTGAGCGAGCGCAGGTGGTAGACGGCGTGCAGCTCGCGGCCCTTGTCGCCGGGGTAGTGGACCCCGCTGACGCCGGTGCAGAGCTCGAAGCGCAGCGCCGGGTCGTCGCGCAGGGTGGAGGCCACCCGTACGAGGTGTTCGCGGGCGATGTGGAAGGTGAGCTCGCCGCGGTCCACCACCGTCTTCTCGATGGCGTGCCCGGGGAGCAGGTCCTGCTCCTCCAGGGCGCCTTCGAGCTCGTCGGCCACCTCGTCGAACCAGGAGCCGTAGGGGCGGGCGGTCGCCCCGGGCAGGGCGACGGTGCGGACGAGGCCGCTGTAGCCGCTGGTGTCGCCGCCGTTCTCCGCCCCGAACATGCCCTTGCGCACGCCGATCACCTCGGGCCCGGCCGAGGTACGGGGAGCGGGGACGTTGTTGCCGTTCTCGGCGTTGCCGTTCTCGACGGCCGGGTCGTCGCTCACCGGAGGAGCCCCTTCATCTCGATGGTGGGGAGGGCCTTGAGGGCCGCCTCCTCCGCCTCGCGCGCCGCCTCTTCCCTGTTCACGCCGAGCTTGGAGCCCTGGATCTTCTGGTGGAGCTTGAGGATCGCGTCCATCAGCATCTCGGGGCGGGGCGGGCAGCCGGGGAGGTAGATGTCCACCGGGACGATGTGGTCGACGCCCTGGACGATCGCGTAGTTGTTGAACATTCCGCCCGAAGAGGCGCACACGCCCATGGAGATGACCCACTTGGGGGCGGGCATCTGGTCGTACACCTGGCGCAGCACCGGCGCCATCTTCTGGCTGACCCGTCCGGCGACGATCATCAGGTCGGCCTGGCGCGGGGAGCCGCGGAAGACCTCCATGCCGAAGCGGGCCAGGTCGTAGCGGCCGGCTCCGGTGGTCATCATCTCGATGGCGCAGCACGCCAGGCCGAAGGTTGCCGGGAAGACGGATGACTTGCGCACCCAGCCCGCGGCCTGTTCGACGGTGGTCAGCAGGAAGCCGCTCGGCAGCTTCTCTTCCAGTCCCATGGAAAATTCAGCCCCTCAGTCCCATTCCAGGCCGCCGCGGCGCCAGACGTAGGCGTAGGCGACGAAGACGGTGAGCACGAAGAGCAGCATCTCGACGAGCCCGAAGATCCCCAGGGAGTCGAAGGTGACGGCCCAGGGGTAGAGGAAGACGATCTCGATGTCGAAGACGATGAAGAGCATCGCCGTCAGGTAGTACTTGATGGGGAAGCGACCGCCCCCGGCGGGCATCGGGGTGGGTTCGATGCCGCACTCGTAGGCTTCAAGCTTCGCCCGGTTGTACCGTTTTGGGCCGATCAGCGTGGCCATGACCACGGAGAAGATCGCAAACCCTGCGCCGATGGCGCCGAGCACGAGGATGGGTGCGTACGCATTCACGCTCCTCGCTCCTTCCAGTCGTCCTTGACCGTTGGACCGCTGCGCCGGCGACGGGTGAGCTCCCCCCTCGTGAAGATCGCCCCGGGAGCCGGGGGACCGCATGTGAGGCAGTTCACAAGCCGGGCTGGTGCGCATCTTATGCCTGCCGGTCTGTGATCTGCGACACGGGTAACAACACCGAGTTTGTGATCTCCACCACCTGACGAACGATCATGAAGCCCATCGAGGGGTGATCTTCGTACGCAAGGCATCCACATGATCACCAAAGGTGACATCCGAGCCCGTCGTCCCAGGTGAAAGGCGTGTCGCCCTATCAAATGATGTCCATCGCAGGCAAATTGGCCCTCCCTCCGCCCAGGTGATAAGGGAACCCACGTCCCCCGGTCGGGGGGCCCGGGGGTACGGGAGTGGACGCGGTGGCCGAGAGTCGACGGCGAGCGGAACGGGGGGTCGATGCTGTGCATCCGTTCACGAACCGCACGGCAAGTTCACGGTCGGATCACGGACCGGCCACAGCGCCCTCACGACAGGAGGTAACTGTGACCTGCACCACACCGGATCGAGACCGCGAAAAGGGGGCTTGGCCATCTGTGCGGGTCGATGGTAGGCAGTGGATCAATTCGGACTTATTGCTGAAACCCCATGATCACAGCCTTGTGAGGGTGTGTCCGTTTCGCCCGTTACGGCGTCAATAAGCATCGCGACGCGCCCGGTTCGCGGCCGAATTCCGCAACTGTGGCGCAGACCACGTTTCTTGAAGGAAACCCGGCACCCCTGATAGCGGTTGTCCCATGTCCCACACCGCTCACATACCCAGCCACCGGAAGCCGCGCCGTAGCGCCTCGAAGCTCGCGGTTCGCGCCGGAGTTGCCGGTGGCGTCCTCAGCACCCTCGCCATGGCCGGCACCGCGAGCGCGACCCCTTCGTCCCCCGAGCCCGTGGCCGAGACGACGCTCGAAATGCCGGTCCTCGACCTGAACCTGGGCGCCGAGGTCTCCAACGCGGTCACCACCGCCGCCGAGAACACCCGCGTCGCCGCCGTAGAGGCCGCCGTGACCGGCGAGCTGAACGCCCAGGAGGAGAGCGCCCGTACGGGTGCCGCCGCCGAGGCGAAGCAGGCCAAGGAAGACGCCACCAAGGCCGCCGAGCAGAAGGCCAAGCAGGAGGCCGACCGCAAGGCCGACGCCGAGCGCGCCACCCGCGGCGCCGGCCGCACCTCGCTCACCAACGCCTCCGCGTCGGACGACAGCGGCTTCACCTCCAACGGCTCGGGCAGCGGCTCCGCCAGCACCGGTTCCTCCTCCAAGGCCACCGGTTCCGCCGCCGCCATCGTGAACTTCGCCCGCGCCCAGATCGGCAAGGCGTACGTCATGGGCGCCACCGGCTCCTCCGCGTACGACTGCTCGGGCCTCGTCCAGGCCGCCTACCGCCAGGCGGGCATCTCCCTGGACCGCACCTCCCAGGACCAGTCGCTGGCCGGCAGCTCGGTCTCGCTGAGCAACCTCCAGCCCGGCGACATCCTCTACTGGGGCCCCAAGGGCAGCGCCTACCACGTCGCCATCTACGTCGGCGGCGGCAAGTTCGTCGGCGCGCAGAACCCCAGCACCGGCATCGTCGAGCGCAACCTCAGCTACGACATGCCGACGGGCGCCGTCCGCGTCCTCTGATCCTTCCGGTCGCCACGAGGGCCGGCACTCCCCCGCTCGGGGGCGGAGTGCCGGCCCTCGGGCGCGCCCGCGCGCGATCGGCCACGCGGTACCCAAGCCCCCGGGGCCCTGAGAAGATGGGCGGGCGCCGGACCGAGACCTGGAGGTGGTGACCCGGTGAGCAGACGGTCCTACGAGGACCACGGCACCGGCGACGACCCCACCGCCGTCCCGGCCGCAGCCGGGCTCGCCCTCCTCGCCGTCGGCGGCTGGCTCCTGACCACCGCCCGCCCCTGGCAGAAACCGGGCCATCCCCTCACCCTGGCCCTCGGCTGGACCCTCTCGGGCGCCCTGCTGGTGTCCGGCCTGGTCCTGCTGACCCGCTGCGTCCGCGCGGTACACGACGTCCAGAACGCCCCCGAGGGCCCCGGGAACGACTGAACCGCCCCCCGACGGACCGGGAGGCGGCTCGGCGGCGCCAGGGGCCGCGCCTCAGGCCTTCGGGGCCACCTTCGAGAGGCCGTTGATGATGCGGTCCATCGCGTCGCCGCCCGTCGGGTCGGTCAGGTTCGCCAGCATCTTCAGGGTGAAGCGCATCAGCACCGGGTGCGTCAGACCGCGCTGCGCCGCGATCTTCATGACCGTCGGGTTGCCGATCAGCTTCACGAAGGCGCGGCCCAGCGTGTAGTAACCGCCGTACGTCTCCTTCAGCACCTTCGGGTAGCCGTGCAGCGCCAGTTCCCGCTGCGCCGGGGTGGCCCGCGCGTGGGCCTGCACGATCACCTCGGCGGCGATCTGCCCGGACTCCATCGCGTAGGCGATGCCCTCGCCGTTGAACGGGTTGACGAGCCCGCCCGCGTCACCGACCAGCAGCAGGCCCTTGGTGTAGTGCGGCTGACGGTTGAACGCCATCGGCAGCGCCGCGCCGCGGATCGGCTGCGTCATGTTCTCCGGGCTGTAACCCCAGTCCTCCGGCATCGACGCGCACCAGGCCTTGAGGACCTCGCGCCAGTCCAGCTCCTTGAACGCGGAGGAGGAGTTGAGGATGCCGAGGCCGACGTTGGACGTGCCGTCGCCCATGCCGAAGATCCAGCCGTAGCCCGGCAGCAGCCGGTCCTGCGGGCCGCGCCGGTCCCACAGCTCCAGCCAGGACTCCAGGTAGTCGTCATCGTGGCGGGGGGAGGTGAAGTAGGTGCGCACCGCGACGCCCATCGGACGGTCCTCGCGCCGGTGCAGGCCCATCGCGAGCGACAGCCGCGAGGAGTTGCCGTCCGCCGCGACCACGAGCGGGGCGTGGAAGGTGACCGGGGTCTTCTCCTCGCCCAGCTTGGCCTGAACGCCCGTGATGTGCCCGGTACGGGGGTCGCGGACGGGCTCGCCGACGTTGCAGCGCTCGTACAGCCGGGCACCGGCCTTCTGCGCCTGGCGGGCCAGGGTCTCGTCGAAGTCGTCACGCTTTCGGACGAGTCCGTAGTCCGGGTACGAGGCCAGTTCCGGCCAGTCCAGCTGGAGCCGCTGCCCGCCGCCGATGATGCGCAGACCCTTGTTGCGGAGCCAGCCGGCCTCTTCGGAGATGTCGATGCCCATCGACACCAGCTGCTTGGTCGCCCGCGGGGTCAGACCGTCGCCGCAGACCTTCTCGCGCGGGAACGCCGTCTTCTCCAGCAGCAGGACGTCCAGCCCGGCCTGGGCGAGGTGGTACGCGGTCGTGGAGCCGGCGGGCCCGGCCCCGACGACGATCACATCCGCGGAGTGTTCGGAGAGGGGCTCGGTCACTGCGGGGTCTCCCGAAGGCTCGATAAGGGGTGCCCAACGGCACGGGACATGACGCAGTCTATGCAGCGAGAGAGATCGCGATCCCGAAGGGCTGCCCCGATGACCACCTCACCGACCCGGCCACTCCCCGACGTGACGCTGCGCGTGCCGACGGACGAGGACGCGCACGCCTGGCACCACGTCTTCGACCACCCCGACGTGATGGAGTTCCTCGGCGGCCCGGCAGAGCTGTCCTTCTACGAGGAGATCACCGCCCGGCAGCGGATGCACGACGCGCAGCTCGGGTACTGCCTGTGGACGCTCCTGGACGGCGAGGGCGAGGTCCTCGGCTTCACGGGGGCGCAGCCGTGGCCGGCGGCGAAGGCGTGGGGCCCCGTCGGCGAGATCGAGATCGGCTGGCGGCTCGGGCGCGAGGCGTGGGGGCAGGGTTACGCCTACGCCGCTGCGCTGGCGACGCTGGAACGGGTGCGGGAGGCGGGGGTGCCGAAGGTGGTGGCGATGATCGACGATGCGAACGTCCGCTCGGCGGCGGTGGCGGAGCGGCTGGGCATGACCCTGGCGGAGACCTTTCCCCTGCCGGGGGGCCGGCGGGTGGGGCGGCGCTACGAGCTGTCGCTCGTGGCGGGGTAGGGGGGCCTGCCGGTTCCCCCCGGGGGCGGGGTTGCCGCTGCGCGGGGCTGTCCCCTACCCGCCCTTCCCCCGTTCCCCGGGCTCCGCCCGGACCCCTTCGGGGGCTCCGCCCCCGGACCCCCGCGCCTCAAACGCCGGCGAGGCTGGATTTCCGCCTGGCGGCGGCTGGATTGCCCGCAGGGCAATTCCAGCCCCGCCGGCGCTTGAGGCGCGGGCGCGGAGCGCCGTGTCCTGACCCGCACGGGTCATCCAGCCGCGCCGGCGACTGAGGCGGGAACGGTGGAAGGGCGGGTAGGGGAGCAGCCCCGCGCAGCGGCCACCCACCCGCACCCGACGGCCGGACACCGGCCACCGGCAGCGGCCCCGCCCGGCAGGCCGCCGGACGGAGTCCGGCGCAGCGCAGCGAAGCCCGGGAAGCGCGCCAGCGCTGAGCGGTGCGAGCTGCGCGTCAAAAAATGGACAGGCCCGTCAGGGTCGTGAAGCGGTCGAGGGCCGCGACGCCCGCGACCGAGTTGCCCTGGGCGTCGAGCCCCGGGCTCCAGACCGCCAGGCTGCACCGGCCCGGGACGACCGCGACGATGCCGCCGCCGACCCCGCTCTTGCCCGGCAGCCCGACCCGGTACGCGAACTCGCCCGCCGCGTCGTACGTCCCGCAGGTCAGCATCACCGCGTTGATCTGCTTCGCCTCGCTGCGGGTGAGGAGCCGGGAGCCGTCCGCGCGCAGGCCGTGCCGGGCGAGGAAGCCGCCCGCCAGGGCGAGGTCGGCGCAGCTCATCTCGATGGAGCACTGCCAGAAGTAGTGGTCCAGCAGTGCCGGTACGGGGTTGTCGATGTTGCCGTAGGAGGCCATGAAGTGCGCGACGGCCGCGTTGCGGTCACCGTGCTCGTGCTCCGAGGCGGCCACCTCCGCGTCGAAGCCGATGTCCGGGTTGCCGCTCTCCTGGCGCAGGAAGTCCAGGAGTTCGCTGCTCGCGTCGCCGGTCAGGGTCTGCAGCCGGTCGGTGACGACGAGCGCGCCCGCGTTGATGAACGGGTTGCGGGGGATGCCGTTCTCGTACTCCAGCTGGACCAGGGAGTTGAACGGGTTGCCGGAGGGCTCCCGGCCCACCCGGTCCCACAGGCTGTCGCCGCCCTCCGCCAGCGCCAGGGCGAGCGCGAAGACCTTGGTGACGGACTGGGCGGAGAAGGGGACGCGCCAGTCCCCCGCCCCGTAGACGTTCCCGTCCAGGTCGGCGATCGCGATCCCGAACTGCCCGGGGTCCACGGACGCCAGTGCCGGGATGTATTCGGCGGGGGTGCCGCTGCCCACGAGCGGGGCGACGTCGGCCGCGACCCGCTCCAGGAGTCCCGCGTAGTCGAAGGGCCGGGTCTCCACCGTGCGCTACGCCTTGACCCCGCGGTGCAGCGCCACGATGCCGCCGCTCAGGTTGCGCCACGCGACCCGGCCCCAGCCGGCCTTCTGCAGCAGGGCGGCCAGCGCGGGCTGGTCGGGCCATTCGCGGATGGACTCGGCGAGGTACACGTACGCGTCGGGGTTGGAGGAGACCGCGCGGGCCACCGGCGGCAGCGCCCGCATCAGGTACTCGGTGTAGACCGTCCGGAAGGGGGCCCAGGTCGGCTGCGAGAACTCGCAGATCACGACCTGTCCGCCGGGCTTGGTCACCCGGTACAGCTCGCTCAGCGCGGCGTCGGTGTCCTGGACGTTGCGCAGGCCGAATGAGATCGTCACGGTGTCGAAGGCGTCGTCCTTGAACGGCAGCTTCGTCGCGTCGCCCGCCGTCAGCGGCAGCCACGGGTTGCGCTTCTTGCCCTCGCGCAGCATGCCGAGGGAGAAGTCGCAGGGCACGACGTAGGCGCCGGTCGCGGCGAAGGGCAGCGAGGAGGTCGCGGTTCCGGCGGCCAGGTCGAGCACCTGCTGGCCGGGGCGGGCGGCGACCGCCTTGGCGACCTCCTTGCGCCACAGCCGAGCCTGGCCGAGGGACAGGACGTCGTTGGTGAGGTCGTAGTTGGCGGCCACACCGTCGAACATGGAGGCGACTTCGTGCGGCTGCTTGTCCAGGGAAGCCCTTGTCACTGGCGTTGGCCCCTCGGTGCTCGGTGGATCTGCGGTTCGGCGGGTACGGGCCCATCCTCTCAGGCCCCCGTCCCGGGTCCGGCCCCGCCCTGGATCCGGCGCGGCCACAAGCCTGCCGGGCACACTGGACGGACATACCGAACAAAGGGTTTCAGGATGCCGACAGGCCAGACACTCAGCGCGGGACGGATCGAGCGGCGCAGGCGGCTGCGCCGCACGGTCCTGTGGGCGGCGGCGTTAGCCGCCCTGTCGGTCGCCGCCTACCGGCTCGGGCCGGCGCAGGACCGCCCCGCCGACGCACGCCCCGCCGACGCACGCCCCGCCGACGCACGCCCCCCGGCCCGCTCCGACCGGGGGAACGCCGACGGCGCCGCCCAGGGGCCCGGGACCTCCCCCTCGGTGGGGTTCACGGCCTCCTCGGCCGGCGGCAAGGCCCAGGGCGAGGGGCCGGCGCTGCGCTGGCGGGTGGAGGTGGAGAACGGCAGCGGGGTCGACCCGGACGGCGCGGCCCGGACCGTCGAGGCGATCCTCGGGGACCGGCGCGGCTGGATACGCGACCCCGCGTACGGCTTCCGGCTGGCCGGGCGCGGGGAACCCGTGGACTTCGTCGTCAAGATCGCCACCCCCGGGACCACCGACCGGCTGTGCGAGGTGGTCACGCCGGAGCTCGTCGGGGAGACGAACTGCCGGGTCGGCCACACCGTCGTGGTGAACCTCAAGCGCTGGCAGGAGGGTTCGCCCCAGTTCAGCGGGTCCCCGCAGGAGTACCGGGCGCTGATCGTCAACCACGAGGTGGGCCACGAACTCGGCCACGAGCACGAGACCTGCCCGCGCCCCGGAGCACCCGCCCCCGCGATGATGCAGCAGATCAAGGGCCTGCTCGGCTGCACCTCGAACGCCTGGCCCTACTCCGCCGACGGCACCTACCTGGCCGGACCCCGCGTCCCCTGAGGACGGATCAGCGGCGGCGGTGCAGCAGCCGGCCCGCGATGACGGTGGCCACGCAGGTGCTCGCGCCCCGCTCGGGCAGCTCCGCCGGCCCGGCGACGGCGAACACCGCGAAACGGGCCGCCGCGCCCTCCCGCAGCTCCCCGTGGAAGGCCTCCTGCGGCGTGCGGAGCCCCGCGAACGGGTCGAGGGACGGCGTGCCCCCGTACGGGACGGGAGGCACGACGGTGAGGCCCGAGCGGACCACCGCGGTGCGCACCGAGGGGATCGTGAACCGCCCGGCCACCGCGACGACCCCGCGCGCGAGCAGCTTCTGCGTACCGCGCCGGGCGCTGTGGCCCCAGCGGGCCTCGGTCATCCCCAGGGCCGCGAGCGCCTCGGCGCCGGTGATCGGTCCGGCGCCGAGATCGGTGGTCTCGGACGGGTCGTCGGGGTAGTACGTCCCCTCCAGCAGGACGTCCGCCCCGCGGGCCAGCAGCCCCGGGGTGAGCACCCCGGGCCAGCGCCGGACCCGGGCGTGCGGGACGGCCGCGCCGAGCTCCTCGTACGGGCCGACGCGGACGATCCGGTCGCCCTCGACCAGGACCGCGCCGCCCTCGACGGGCGCCGATCCCGGTCCGGCGACGAGCAGCTCGGCGGTGTGCAGCGTCAGCATCGGCGGGCGTCAGTTCGTGGAGATGAGCTTCAGCTCGGGGTGCGCGGTGCCGCCCTCGATCGCGGTCGAGGAGATGTGGGAGACGACGCGGTCGTCGACGGGGTCGTTGGCCGGGTCGTCGTGCACCAGCAGGTGCTCGTACGTCGTCGCGCGCTGCGCGGGGACGCGGCCCGCCTTGCGGATCAGGTCGATGATCTCCTGGCGGTTCGAGCGGTGCTTGGCACCGGCCGAGGAGACGACGTTCTCCTCCAGCATGATCGAACCGAGGTCGTCGGCGCCGTAGTGCAGCGAGAGCTGGCCCGCCTCCTTGCCGACGGTCAGCCAGGAGCCCTGGATGTGGGCGATGTTGTCGAGGAAGAGCCGCGCGATCGCGATCATGCGCAGGTACTCGAAGACGGTCGCCTGGGTCCGGCCCTTGAGGTGGTTGTTCTCGGGCTGGTACGTGTACGGGATGAAGGCGCGGAAGCCGCCCGTGCGGTCCTGCGTGTCACGGATCATCGCGATGTGCTCGATGCGCTCGGCGTTGGTCTCGCCGGTGCCCATCAGCATGGTGGAGGTGGACTCCACGCCCAGCCCGTGGGCGAGCTCCATGATCTCCAGCCAGCGCTCGCCGGACTCCTTGAGCGGGGCGA
Source organism: Streptomyces sp. NPDC004667 (assembly GCF_040609475.1). Taxonomy (NCBI): domain Bacteria; kingdom Bacillati; phylum Actinomycetota; class Actinomycetes; order Kitasatosporales; family Streptomycetaceae; genus Streptomyces; species Streptomyces sp. NPDC004667. The sequence continues at coordinate 42,704 of NZ_JBEXKC010000058.1, forward strand.
TCGCCTTGCGCGGCCGCTCCGGCAGCAGTTCGGCGCCGGCGCCCGCGAAGGAGTCGAGGCCCGCCGCGTGGATCCGCTTGATGGCCTCCTCGGCGCTGACGCCGGAGATGCGGGCCATGTGGTCCACCTCGGACGCGCCGAGGGAGTGGATCACCAGCTGCGGGAACGCCTTCTTGATGGCGGAGAAGTGCTCCTCGTAGTACTCCACGCCGTAGTCCGGGTGGTGCCCGCCCTGGAACATGACCTGGGTACCGCCCAGTTCGACGGTCTCCGCGCAGCGGCGCAGGATGTCGTCGAGGTCGCGGGACCAGCCCTTCTTCGTGTCCTTGGGGGCCGCGTAGAAGGCGCAGAACTTGCACGCCGTGACGCACACGTTGGTGTAGTTGATGTTGCGCTCGATGATGTACGTCGCGATGTGCTCCGTACCGGCGTAGCGCAGCCGGCGCGCGGCGTCGGCGGCCTGGCCGAGCGCGTGCAGCGGGGCGTGCCGGTAGAGGTCGAGCGCCTCTTCCCTGGTGATCCGGCCCCCTGCGGCGGCACGGTCGAGGACAGACTGGAGAGCGGCCTGGTCGGTCACCGGTGCGTCACCTTTCGGCGGTGTGTCAAGGGGTTCGGACCGATCCAGCCTACGCCAGGGGCCGTGCCGGGCTCCTCCAGGGGGCGCGGACCCGCGTCAGGGGCTGCGGACGAGGTCGCCCTCCGGGTTGCCGGCCCCCCGGTCGCCCGACCTGTAGTGGAGCGTGCCGCCGGGGTTGAGGGTGAACCGCTCGTCGGCGGAGCCGCCGGAGCAGATGCCCGGGGCCGGGTTGGGGCCGACCGAGCTGTCCAGGACCAGGGAGCCGTCGGTGGCGGAGGACAGCCTCCAGTCGCCGCTGCAGTCGGTGCCGAGGACCGGCAGGACCGACTTGTCCCGGCCGACGACCTCGCCGATCTTGCCGGCCTTGATGGTGATCTCGAACTCGGTGGTGGCCTTGATGCTGGTGGTGACGCTGCCCTTCCACGTGCCGATGAACTGCTCGGGCACCTCGTTGCGCTTCCCCTTCGGTGCGGAGGGGGAGGACGAGGGGGCGGAGGCGGCGGGATCCGGGGTCGAGGCGGTCGGGGGCCTGCCCGCCGCCGCGTCCCGGGCGTCCCCCTGACCGGGCAGCAGCCCGGTCCCGTACAGCCCTCCGGACAGCGCCGCGAGCACGGCGGCCGCGCCGAGCACCAGGGTGCAGCTGAAGCGGCGGCCCGCGACGCTGAGGCTCGCCCGGCGTCCGCCGGGACCGGCCGTCCGCTGCCCCGGCACGGCCGCGCCGGGGCCGCCGGGGCCGCCGGGCACACCCGCCGCGCCGCCCGCGCCCCGCGCGCCGCCCGCCGTCTCGGTGGGGACCCCGTAGATGCCGCCGGGCGCGCCGAAGGAGCCGTACGGACCCGCCGGGGCGGAGTACGGCGCGGCCCCCGGGACCCGCCCCCCGTAGGACGGATCGGGGGTGCCGAAGCCGACGCCCACGGGTTCACCGAAGGACCCCTGCGTGAACGGCACCGGCCCGGAGCCGGAGGCCGGACCGTACCCGGAGCCTGCTCCGGAACCGGAACCGGAGCCCGAGCCGGCGCCCGCGAACGCCCCGCCCGCGCCCGGCCCCGCCGGTCCCCCGCCACCGCCCTCGGAGGCATCGGCGTCCAGGTCCAGCAGGGCCACCGCCGCCCGGCTGGCCTCCTCCACCAGCGGCCCCGGCAGCCACCCCCGGCCGCCCGGAGCCCCGCCCAGGGCGGCCACGAGCGCCTCGGGCGCCGGGCGCCGCGCCGCCGCCTTCTCCAGGCAGGACGCGATCAGGTCGCGCAGCTCCCCGGCGGGGACCCCGTCCAGCTCCGGCGGCTCGTGGACCACCTTGTAGAGGAGGGTCGCCGAGTTGTCCCCGGTGAACGGCGGCCGCCCGGTCGCCGCGAAGGCCAGCACCGCGCCCAGCGAAAACACGTCCGAGGCACCGGTGACGCCCTTGCCCAGGATCTGCTCCGGGGACATGTAGCCGGGCGAACCGATGGACACCCCGGTGGAGGTCAGCGAGGCCGTGCCGTCCGTGGCCCGCGCGATCCCGAAGTCGATCAGCCGCGGCCCGTCGAGGGTCAGCATCACGTTCGACGGCTTCACGTCCCGGTGGACGAGTCCCAGCGCGTGCACCGCCACCAGCGCCCGGGCCAGCCCCGCGCCCGCCGCCCGCACCGACGCCTGCGGCAGCGGACCGTGCCCGGCCACCGCCCGGTCCAGCGACGGCCCCGCCACGTACCCGGTCGCCACCCACGGCACGGCCGCCTCCGGATCGGCGTCCAGCACGGGCGCGGTCCACTCCCCGCCCACCCGCCGCGCGGCCTCCACCTCACGACGGAACCGGGCGCGGAACTCCTCGTCGGCGGCGAAGTGCGGGTGCACGATCTTGACGGCGACGGTCCGGCCGCCCGCGCTGCGCCCCAGGTAGACCCGGCCCATCCCGCCGGCGCCGAGCCGGCCCAGCAGTCGGTAGGCGCCGATGACCCGGGGCTCTCCGGCTTCGAGCGGCTGCATCGCGTCCCCGTCCCCCGTCCCCCGGTGTGTGTGGTGTCCCTGTATCCCCCGGGGAACCGCATCGGGTACAGGGCCGCGGCCGGGGTCGCGTCCGGTCCGGCCTCCGGCGGCGCCGGCCGCACCCGAGCAGGCTACTCCCCAACTCGCTCCCCCCACCTGCGTCTTCGCCGGGCCCGTACGGCCGGCCGCCGGGCGCCGCAGGCATCACGGTGACCGGCGCGCCCGGGTGCTGCGCGTCTTCGCCGTGACGGCGGGTGTCCGTGGGACGGTCGGGGCGGCGGACGGCGCCGGTCCGCGGACGGCGGCGGCGCGCGGCGAGGGGTTCGGCCCCCGGGGCCGGCGGACGGACGGGACGGGTGTCATGGCGGGATCGGCTGCCGCGGGAGCTCCAGGACCTGCTCCGGCGGCGCGGGGCGTGCTCGCCCCGCTGGCGTTGGCGCAGTTCATCTGCAGCTTCGCGGGCTCGAACATGAACGTGATGATCAACGACATCAGCGAGGACCTCGACACCACGGTGCAGGGCGTCCAGATCGCCATCACGATCTTCCTGCTCGTGATGGCCGCGCTGATGATCCCGGGCGGGAAGCTGACCGACAAATGGGGCCGCAAGCGCTGCCTGGTGGCGGGTCTGGTGGTCTACGGGGTGGGGGCGGTGCTCAGCGCGCTCGCGCCGGGGCTCGGGGTGCTGATCCTCGGGAACTCGATCCTGGAAGGGGTCGGGACGGCCCTGCTGATCCCACCGGTCTACATCCTCACCACGCTGCTGTTCACCGACACCGCGTCCCGGGCGCGCGCGTTCGGCACGATCATGGCGATGGGCGGGGTCGGCGCGGCCGCCGGCCCGCTGATCGGCGGGCTGATCACCAGTGCGATCAGCTGGCGGGCGGCGTTCGTGTTCCAGGCGCTGGTGATCGTGGTGATCGTGGTGCTGAGCCGCGGCATCGCCGATCCGCTGCCGCCCGACCCCGCGCGGCCCTTCGACACCGTCGGGGCGGTGCTGTCGGCCGCGGGCCTGGTGCTGCTGGTGACCGGCATCCTCGCGGTGGACAACAACGGCTGGCTGGCGCTGGGCCTCCTGGTGGCCGGCGCCCTGGTACTGACCGGGTTCTTCGCCTGGGTCCGGGCCCGCGAGCGCACCGGCCGGGAGGCCCTGCTGTCGACCGGCCTGTTCCGCAACCGCACCTCCAACCTCGGCCTGGTCACCCAGAACACGCAGTGGCTGATGCTGATGGGCGTCTCGTTCACCGTCGCCGCCTACCTCCAGGTGGTGCGCGGCTACGACGCGATCCGGACCGGCGTGATCTTCACCGCCGCGACGCTGGGCATCCTCGCCTCGTCGCTGGCCGCCGAGAAGCTGGCGCGGCGGCATGCGCAGCGCACCCTGATCATGACCGGCTTCGTCGTGACGATCGCGGGCGTCGCCCTGCTGCTGGCCCTGGTCGCCCGGACGCCCGGGGTCTGGGCCTTCGCCCCGGGCCTGCTGCTGATCGGGCTTGGGCTGGGCGTGATGCTCACCCCGTCGGTGAACGTGGTCCAGTCGTGTTTCCCCGAGTCCCGGCAGGGCGAGATCTCCGGGCTGTCGCGCAGCGTCTCCAACCTCGGCTCCTCGCTGGGGACCGCGGTCGCGGGCACGATCCTGGTCTCGGGGCTCAGCCAGGGCGCCTACGCCGCGGCGATGGCGGTCCTCGGGGTCATCGGCCTGGCGGGGCTGGCGGCAGCGGCGCTGCTGCCGCGCGGCCCCCGGCAGGCGACCGCGGCGAACGCGGCGACCGGTACGGGAGGACCGCCCGGCCCGCGGTGACGGCGGCGCGGCCCACCGGGTCAGCCGGACTGACTCACCGGGTCAGCCCGACTGGCCCTCGGCGCGGTCGAGTTCCTCGTCGAGGGCGAGGGCCGCGTCGATCAGGGACAGGTGGGTGAAGGCCTGCGGGAAGTTGCCCAGCTGTTCGCCGGAGGGGCCGATCTCCTCGGCGAACAGGCCCACGTGGTTGGCGTAGGTGAGCATCTTGTCGAAGGCGTAGCGGGCCTGGTCGAGGCGTCCGGCGCGGGCGAGGGCCTCCACGTACAGGAACGTGCACAGGTTGAAGGTGCCCTCGGAGCCGCGCAGGCCGTCGGGGGAGGCGGCGGGGTCGTAGCGGTAGACGAGGCTGTCGCTCACCAGCTCGGTGTCCATGGCGTCGAGGGTGCTCAGCCAGTCCGGATCGTTGGGGGTCAGGAAGCCGACCTTGGGCATGAGGAGCAGGGACGCGTCGAGGACGTGGGTGTCGTAGTGCTGGACGAAGGCGCGCCGCTCCGCGCTCCAGCCGCGGTCGATGACCTGCCGGAAGACGGCGTCGCGGGCTTCCTGCCAGCGGGCGATGTCGCCGGGGCGGGAGCGGGCGGTGGCGATCCGGACGGCACGGTCGAAGGCGACCCAGGTCATCAGGCGGCTGTAGGTGAAGTTCTGGCGGCCTCCCCGGGTCTCCCATATGCCCTCGTCGGGACGGTCCCAGTGGTCGGTCAGCCAGTCGACGACGTCGGCGAAGGCCTGCCAGCCCCGGATGCCGCCGATGTCCTCGGCCTGGGCGATGGCGTAGACCGCCTCGCCGTAGATGTCGAGCTGGATCTGGTCGGCGGCGGCGTTGCCCGCCCGCACCGGGGCGGAGCCCCGGTAGCCCTCCAGATGGGGGAGCGTCTCCTCGGTGAGGTGGGGCTCGCCGTCGACGCGGTACATGATCTGCAGCGGCTCGCCCGACTCGGTGGCTCCGGCGTCCAGGCGCGCGCGCAGCCACCGGCGGAAGGCGTCGGCCTCCGCGGTGAAGCCGAGGTCGATCAGGGCCCGCACGGACAACGAGCCGTCACGGACCCAGGTGTAGCGGTAGTCCCAGTTGCGCTCGCCGCCGATCTGTTCGGGCAGGCCCATGGTGGCGGCGGCGACCGGGGCACCGGTCGGGGCGTAGGTGAGGAGCTTGAGGGTGATGGCCGAGCGGGCGACCATCTCGTGCCAACGGCCCCGGTAGCGGGAGGAACGCAGCCAGTTCCGCCAGAACGCGGAGCACTCCTCGAAGTCGGCGAGGACCGTGTCGGCGGTGGGCAGCGGGCCGCCGGGGCGGCCGCTGAGCCCGGCCGGCCCGCCGCTCTCGCTGGTGAGGACGAACGCGGCGCGCTCCCCGGCGTTCAGCGTGAACCGGGCATGGACGTCGGTGCCCTCCTCGTGCAGGTCGACCGGCGCGGTGGCCTGCACGTGCAGGTCGGTGCCGGGTCCGCGGAACAGGACGGATCCGTCGTCGAGGCGGTGGAGGTCGTGCGGGGCCCGGCCGTAGTCGAAGCGGGGCCGGCACACCAGCTCGAACGGCAGGCTGCCGCGCACCACCCGCGCGGCACGGACCAGCCGGTGCCGGGCCGACGGTGTGGGGGAGGTGTCGGGCGGCATGAAGTCGACGACCTCGCCGACCCCGCCCGGTGCCATGAAGCGGGTGATCAGGACGGCGGTGTCGGGCAGGTAGAGCTGGCGGACGGTGGCGTCGTCGCCGATGTCGGCGCGCAGGCGGCAGTAGCCCCCGCGGTCACTGTCGAGCAGCGAGGCGAACAGGCTGGGAGAGTCGAACCGCGGGGTGCACCACCAGTCGACGGTGCTGTCGGCGGCGATCAGCGCCGCGGTCTGCAGGTCGCCGACGATTCCGTGATCGGCGATCGCTGGGTAGTCGCTCACAGCGCCTCCTAGGCCACGGGCTCCGGCCGGGGCCGGTGCGGGGCCGTGCAGGATCCGTGCGGTGGGCCGACGGCCGCGCCGCGCCGTGACGTACGCGCGGCCCGCGCTCACCGCCACCGTGGGGGCGGGCGTCCTGGCCACGTCTGCCCATCATCGCCGGACCGCGGATCCGCGGCCACTCACGCGCGCCGCGGTCGCCGGGGTTCAGCGGCGGTCACCTCCCCACACCTCGCTCTCGCGCAGCACCGCCAGGGCGAAGGCCAGCCGCGGGTCGAGCGGGCCGTCGCGGTCCACCGTGTACCAGCGCGGGCCCTGGGAGGGCTGGAAGGTGAGCACGGGCCGTTCCCCGGCCCGCCAGACCACCGGCGCCGGGCCGTCGGCCGCCTCGTCCTCGGCACCCAGGCTCAGCAGGTTGTCGACGACGCCGCCCAGCAGCTTGCCCGCGCCGCGTTCCAGGGTCCGCCGGGGGCCGCCGCGGGCCCAGCCGCGCACGGCCACCGCCTCGGGCTGCCCGGGGCGCTCCAGCCACCAGCCGTGGCGGACCAGCCGCTGCGCGGCCGGGGTCCGGTGGACGGAGCCCAGCTCCCGCCCGTCGGGTCCGGTGACCCGGTAGGGGCCCTCCCCCGGCTCGGGACCGGCCGGGGCCACCGAGCACAGCGGGCGCGGACCGCCCTCGTCCGCGGACAACCGGAATCCCCGGCGCGGCGGGGCACCGGGCACGGCCGGTGTGATGAACACGGCCGGGACCATGTCCCCGCCGAGCGTCCTCGGAACGCGTATCGCGTACGGTCCCGCGCCGCGCCGGGAGGCGCGCACGGCGTCGCGCAGCGACCGGCCGACGGTGAACCGGGTGATCTCTTCCCAGGGCACCTGTTCAATCGGTCCGGTGGGCCGGTTCCTGCCGAATGCCATGGGATCCCCCGTCCCTCGTTCGTATTCACCTTCGAGGGACGAGAATACGAAAGGGGAACGAATTCACGGCAAACGGAACAATCACCGGTTTGGCGGCGCCGGAGATCACCGGGATAAGACGGTCAGCGCTCCGGGACGGGCGCCTTCAGCAGCTCTACGGCGGCATCCGTCGGGTACCCGGTGTCGGCCCCCGTTCGGCGCGCGAATTCCCGTACGCCGGCCAGCTGCTCGGGACCGAAGCGGAAGTCGAGGGTGGTGAAGTACCGCTCCAGCAGCTCGGCGTCGAAGGCCTCCCAGCGGGCCGCCTGGTCGGCCACCTTGGTCACCTCTTCGAGGGAGAGGTCACGGGAGGCGAGGAAGGCCTCGTGGACCTCACGGACCACCTCCGGCTCACGGGCGAGGTAGTCCTTGCGGGCCGCCCAGACGGCGAAGACGAACGGCAGTCCCGTCCAGTCCTTCCACATCTGCCCGAGGTCGTGCACGGTCAGGCCGAGCCGGGGGGCGTCGTGCAGCGAGGCGCGCAGTGCGGCGTCGCCGATCAGCACCGCCGCCTGGGCCTCCTGCATCATCAGCCCCAGGTCAGGGGGGCAGGAGTAGTAGTCGGGGCGGACCCCGTACTGCTCGGCGAGCAGCAGCTGGGCGAGGCGTACGGAGGTGCGCGAGGTCGATCCGAGGGCGACCCGGGCGCCGTCCAGCTGCTCCAGCGGGACCTGCGAGACGATCACGCAGGACATGACGGGACCGTCGCAGCCGACCGCGAGATCGGGGAAGGCGACGAGCTCGTCGGCGTTGCGGAGGAACTCCACGAGGGTGATCGGGGCGATGTCCAGCTCACCCCGCACGAGGCGCTCGCTGAGCTTCTCGGGGGTGTCCTTGGTCAGGTCCATGTCCAGCAACGTGCCGGTTCTGGCCAGTCCCCAGTAGAGGGGAAGGCAGTTCAGGAACTGGATGTGGCCGACACGGGGCCGGCTGCGATAGACGTCCACATCGCGAGACTAGCCCCCGGCTCTCCGTCAGCGATCAGGCGGGTCTCAAACGTCCGGGTGACGTGATCTTTCCCTCTGGTCTCGCCCCGAGGGTGCGTGCTAGGCTCGACGCAAGTTGCAGTTTGGTTTCCCTTGCAGTACGAGGCCTGCGGAGCATGTAACCCGCAGGCTTTTGTAGTTTTCAGACTTCTTAGCAGGTTCTGGAGCAGGGCGACCCTTTGGCCCATAGGAGGGCTCATGGCTACCGGAACCGTGAAGTGGTTCAACGCTGAAAAGGGCTTCGGCTTCATCGCCCAGGACGGCGGCGGCCCGGATGTCTTCGTCCACTACTCCGCGATCAACGCCTCTGGCTTCCGCTCCCTCGAGGAGAACCAGCAGGTGAACTTCGACGTCACGCAGGGTCCGAAGGGCCCGCAGGCGGAGAACGTCACCCCGGCCTAGTCGCCTGGCCGGCCGGATCGCGGCTGGATTAAGCAGTACCCAAGGAGCCCTGTCTCCCCCGCCCAGGCGGGGGAGACAGGGCTCCTGCCTTTGTCCTCCGGCGGTTGCGGGGGGAACGGCCGTGGCCCGGTCACCGTCCCCTGGACGGTGA